>JAPLCR010000245.1:0-17838 GCA_026392135.1 Armatimonadota bacterium | reverse complement strand
TGAGAACTTTATTGATGACAACGAGGTCACTCCCTACTATGAGATAGCAGACGAGGTTGGACTCTCTACAAACCCCGCTTCTATCCTCGCGTTTTTGGATAGGATTGACAGACCGTGCCGCGCAAAAGCCCTACAGTTCCTTGCATGGCGGCGCAACCCCAACGATTTCTCGCCGGAAGCCTTTTATAAAGCACTCTTCAAGCAGAGCGGCGCAACGGCACTCCTTGACGGAACGTGGATAAGCCCTGCCCTTGCTTTGAAACTAGCCACACATTTCTCCGACCTTGCCGACCAAGAGGTGAATGATGCTGCAATCGAAGCGCAAGAGGTAGCACAGCCCCTCGTTATTGGTGAGGCAGAGGTTAATCAACTCGTTGAGATTATTCAAGAGAGTGAAGAGACCCTGTACGCAAGTAACCTGTTGGATGAGGTTTTTGAGGTCACTATCGATGACAGCACCTACAGCGAAGACTTACAAACGCTTATTTCCGCTCTCGCTCAAGATGAGCGTGTAGTGTGGTTGGGGGCAGAGCGTTTCCGCCCGCAGGGAACTCTTCCTGCCTATATCTTTAGTGTGCCTGCTCTCTTGCAGATCCCCGTTAGTAACTACATGGATGCCGAAGGCAATGAAGTAGACACCCTTTTGGATGCGGAAGGTTTTGACAGTGGGTTAGAGCGCGATATTCTTCTCCCGCTTGCACAAGACGTGCTAGACGAGGAGGAGGTTGGTGAAGCCGACACCAATCCGCCTACCAATGCACGTACTATCGTTAAGTATCATCATAAACAGATAGGTACACTTCCCCTCTGTCAGTTCCCATCAGGGTTCTTCCCATCTACTCCGTCCATTTTGGAAGCGGAGCTAGCTCTTCAAGGCGGACAGAAGTTCCCCATTTGGATTAACAACGAGACGCGCCTTATCTACGGGCTATACGACTGGTTCCAATCGATTCCCATCGATTCAGGGGCAGTCTTCACCATTGAGCGCCAAGCTCCTGATAGGTACGTCGTTAGCTATAACGATGAGAGCGAGCCGAATATGTTCATCAGCCGAAATCGCGTGAACGAGCTTCTTGCTCTTGGGCAACGTGCTGAAGACGACCAACTTCCTACATTTGACATTGTGCGTGAGATTATGGAGCACTCCCGTAAGGGATTGGAGTTCCTTACTCTTCTCACCGAAGTCAATATCGTGCGGCGAACAAGCCGAAGCCTACTTGCTTCACTTCTCTCTTCCCACCACTGTTTCTTCCAGCGCGGCGGCGCGTGGGTCTACGATGCTAAGAAACTCTCGCAAGGCTTTAACAAGAGTAAGCGAAAGTATCTTCTTAACTCATAAACAGGGAAGAACAGGAGCGGATACGTGGCTGTAAAAGTGCGCTTTGCGCCTAGCCCGACAGGTTCCCCACACGTTGGGAACCTTCGCACGGCTATATACGACTGGTTGATGGCAAAACATGAGGGCGGTGAGTTTTTAGTTCGCCTAGAAGATACCGACCGTTCGCCTGACCGCTACTCTCCCGAAAGTATCGCAGACATCGAAGAGAGCCTACGGTACTTGGGCATACTACCCGATTCGTGGTGGGTTAGCGGGGGTAAAGATAGCCCTTATATCCAGAGTGAGCGTCTTGAACGCTATCATAAGGTGATCGAGGAGCTGATAGGGAAGGGGCACGCTTACAAGTGCTTCTGCACGAAAGAGCGTCTGGAACTGATGCGGCAACGTCAGCAGGAGTTAGGTACGCCCACCGGTTATGACCGCCGTTGCCGAAACCTGCCTCCCGAAGACAGTGCCCGCTACGAATCGGATAATTTGCCTTACGTAGTGCGTCTCGCAATGCCTTTGGAGGGGATTTGCCTCCTTAGGGATGCAGTAAGAGGTGAGATAAAGTACGAGTACCGACTGCAAGATGACCAGGTATTGCTGAAATCGGACGGCTTTCCAACCTATTTTCTTGCCGCTACTGTAGACGACCATCTGATGGAGATTACACACATTCTTCGTGGAGAGGAGTGGCTGGGCAGTGCGCCTAAGATGATTCACCTCTACGATGTGTTGGGTTGGGAGCAGCCTGTTTTCGCGCACCTCCCTATCATTCTGGGTACAGACCGCAAAAAACTTTCCAAACGGCACGGTGCAACTAACTTCCGATGGTATATGGAGGAGGGTTACCTCCCCGAAGCACTGGTGAACTTTCTGGTTCTGTTGGGCTGGTCAACAGGTGATGAGAACAAGGAGTTGCTCACCGTTAGCGAGATTATCGAGCGGTTTACCCTACAAGGCATCACCGAACACCCTGCTATTTTCGACTACGAAAAGTTGAAGTGGATGAATGGGCAGTATATTCGTAAAAGCCCTTCGGGGCGTATTGTCGGTCTGTGTATTCCTTATCTTGTGAAAGCAGGACTACTCTCCTCGCCGCCCACACTGGAAGAGATGGCGTATGCACGCCGCATTATTCCGTTGGAGCAGGAGCGTATGAAGACGCTTTCCGAGGTGGTAGATCTTGTGGGTTTCTTCTTCCGTAAACTCGACTACCCCAACGGGTACGATGAAAAAGCGGTGACAAAGTGGTTTGGGGTTGCCCATCTTAAACCTCTCCTCGAAAAAGAGGTTGTCGCGTTTGAGGCTTTGCCTGTACATCCTACCCGTGTAGCAACAACGGGGCAGACCGTGGGACCTGGTCTCTTTGAAACCCTTGAGGCGTTAGGTAAAGAACGAACTCTGGAACGCCTCCGTAACGTCTTAAACCGTACCTCTTAATCTGATTCGCTCAGGAGTTTTGACCTGATGAGTGACATTCTAGATATCAATACGCTATTTGGTCCCTATCCGCTGGCGAACACCGATTTGGCGATTGACCAGCTTCTTGCCGCCATGAAGCAGCACAATATTGGGCAGGCAGTGACCTACTCCACACTAGGGATTCTATTCGACCCTACAGTGGGCAACGCCGCGACTCGTGCGGCGTGCGGTGATCATGCGGAGCTACTTGCAGGAGCAACCCTGAACCCCAATCGTTATTTTGGGAATAAGGCATCCTTGCAGAGCCTGAAAAGTAGTGGCTTTCGGTTGGTACGCCTATTTCCTCAGGCACAAGGCTGGAAGGCTTCTTCTGTCGCTTTCCGCACACTGGTTCAGGATTTGGGAGAGACTGCCCTTCCGCTCATGTTTCATATTGAGGAGATAGGGGAGGTTTCGGAGTTGGCTCAGGCACTTACCGCCTATACTGCACCGATTATCTTTGCGAATGTAGAGGTGGAGCAGCTGGCTGACCTTATTGCCGTGCTGAAAGCCAAGCCCAACACCTATGTAGAGACCTCTAGCCTTACTGGAGTGGGAGCTATTAAAGCCATTGCCGAATCTGCGGGGGCACAGCGCCTACTTTTTGGTTCTGGAACTCCTTATCAGCCTGTGACAAGTGCGCTAAAGGTGCTTGAGTTCTCTGGTCTATCAGGTGAGGCGCGAACGCAGATTCTCGGTGCGAATGCACGCCGCATTCTGTCTTAATTCGTTATAGAAAAGGTTCGGAAACCATGCCAATTTTCGATACGCACGTCTACTTAGAGAGCTACCCGCTTCCGGGGGTGAATCAGAACGCCGAGCAGGTGGCGCAGGTTATGGCGAATCGTGGAATATCCAATGCTGTCCTCTTCTCACAACGTGCTCTACAGGTAGATCCGCTCTCTGGCAACCACATCTTAAAGGCGATGATAGAGCCGTATCCTGCGCTGTTTGGAGCCGTTGTTGCACATACAAGCCGTATAGAAGCCTCTGTACAGGCAATTCGCGATATACTGGGTAGTAAGCGGTTTGTAGGTACGCTTTTGGTGGGCAAAGATATCGGGCATCCTTTGCATCCTATTCTCTCGGATGAGATACTGATTGCCTGTAGGCGCTATCAGAAGCCTATTTTTCTGCTAACTCCTAATGCCGCGTGCGTGGAGGTGGGGCTTAGCCTTGCGAAAGCCTACAGTATGCACCGTTTTGTATTTTTGGGAATGGGGGGGCAGGACTGGCAAAACGCCATTGCTGCCGCACATCAGGCGACGAACATCCTTTTGGAGACTTCCGGCGTTTTGGATATGGCAAAACTTCCTGCCGCGATTGAGGCTATAGGAGCGCACCGTATCCTCTTCGGAAGCGGCGCACCCTATCATGACCCTGTGGCAACGCTCGGTCTTTTAGCAGAGGCGGGTGTCACGGCAAACAATCTGCAACGTATCCTCTTCTCTAACGCGACAAAGTTGTTCGCTCTGTCGGAGTAGAGTTTTCTGCTCCCTCCGTTCGAGCACTACTGAAAACTCCCCGCTAGCCGATGTTGGTTAGCGGGGAGTTTGTTTGTCAACCTCGTATTTTGATCAGACTGGTAGAATCGCGAGACCTGTAGTATAATGCTATTAGGTGTTTACTCGCTCTCCTCCTCTTCCGTCTCTTCAACGGACTGTAGGTAGACGCGGAGGCGTTCCAGTTCAAACGCCAATACAGGCGCAGGAATATCAGAGAGGTAGCTGATTCTATCGAGAATACGCGCCACACCGCGCTCGGAGGCTTCATCAGGCGGGTCGGGGTAGAGTGTCTCCATCGCCTGTGCTAGAATATAGAGGGCTTCATTGGCGTAGCGTGCTTTGCCCTGAGGAAGGTTGCGAACGGGGGTATCGGTATGGGCACGGGAGACGGCATCGTCCCATGAGGCGTTATACACACCCTGCTCCAGTGTAGGTCTGGAAGCGGCTCTGCTTGCTGCAACCGCTCGTGCCGCTTTCGCCTTGGCTTCCCTATCTTTGAGTATCTCCCACTCTTGCAAGGAGTTACCGTCAATGAGGCGAAACTTTAAATCGCGACCAAAGACCTCGCGTATCGCTCCGATAATGATATGCTGAAGAGAGTTTTGATTGATGACACCCATCTGGTAAGATTTTTCGGGGTCTAAGCCGATAATGATACTGTCTTCATCAATGGTGATGGGGCGTGTCTGTTCGATGGCTTCCCAGAAGGAGCGGTTATTTGTCCTATCCTTCAAGCGTTCCACGCAAGTTGCCCAGAGTAGAGGCAGGGAGGCGTTACTCATAGTGATACGGTTCTCCTAGTAGAGAGCAAATTTGGGGTGTAAGGTAACAAGCTCTCCTTCCGGTCAAACGGAAAGCGAGCGATGTGTATTGTAATGGATTATACAGATAGATTAGGTTTTAGTCAAGCAGAAGGGCAAGGAAAATATTTAGCTGCCCCTCTCGTCACTGTAGGAGTAGAATGTTATGCGAGATTGGAAGATATGTGTGTACCAGACATCTATGCGGACACTGTGTATTCTGGGCGTGTTTGGTTTTTTATTGGTTGGTGTTCCGCTATTCGGGCAAGCCCAGGAGCCTCCAAAAAAAGAGGAGCCTACTCGTCCTGTAGAGCGTCCTACCACCAACCCTCTTAACCTCGATGATGATATTATCGATCAGTCTCAGGTTATCAAAACAGGCTTCATTCTCCGTATCACTGTGGCAGGTGAAGCAGAGCCTAGCGATACCTACTTTGTGGACACTACGGGGAGCGTTGTACTCAAGTATCAGGGCACTCCGATTTCGGTTACTGTGAGCAAGTTTCCGCCCAAGATAGCGGCAGACGAGATTGCGAAGGCGTTTAAGAAGTACCTCAACAATCCAGTCGTGAGCGTGAGCATAGTGGGGGTTCCCCGTTCGACTGTCTTCCTCAACGCGCCTGCGCTAGTGCTACGCAATCGGGGTCCTGCTACGATAAAAGCAGACACTACTCTTCAGCAGATACTTACGCTTGCGGAGTATTCGGACTTGGCTGACCTAGTGAACGTTAAAATTACACGCACTGACAAAGAGGGTAAGAAAACGACCTTTACGGTTGACCTCAAGTCTTATATGGATTCGGCAAACCCAGACGAAAAGGATAACCCCGTTCTCCAGAACAAAGACCAGATATGGGTTCCGTCCCTTGGTAAAAATGCAAACAGCACACAACCGAGTTTTGTCTACGTTGGGGGAGAGGTGGTGAAGACACTTGAGAAAGTTCCTTACCACGACAAGCCCCCCATGACAGTCATCGAAGCCATTACGCAGGTGGGAGGAACGGGTCCTTTTGCCGATAGGAAGCGGATACAGGTACGTCGTGCAGGTTCCAAAGTACCCATTCTTGTTGATCTTGACCTTGTGGATAGCGGGGACGAGACGAACAATGTGGAGCTCAAGGCGAACGACTCTATTATTGTGCCCCGCCTAGCCCAGACTCACTTCTATTATGTCAATGGAGGTTTGGCAAAGACAGGGCGTTTCCCTTATGACCATAATATGACACTGACGCAAGCCATTATGGAGAATGGGGGACCCGTACCTTACGCAAAGTTAAAGGATGGTGTGATTATCCGTCACCTTAATCCTGATGGCGATCCCAACAAGACACTTAACATCCCCTTCAATTTCGAGGCTATGTTGAAGAGGAAAAAGCCGGATATAGCGCTACTTCCCGGTGATGCCATCTATATTCCCGCAGGAAGCCCGCCCACTAATCAGCCTTGGGATGTGTTTCGTTTCCTGAATTTCGCTAATTCGGTAGTCAATCTGTATAATCAGTTTACGGGGCGTGGGTTTGGGTTTGGCTCTGGCGGTAATTAAACTTGCTAAAAAAACAGAAGCCCCGCGCCAATCGGCGCGGGGCTTCTGTTTTTGGAACCATAGATACAAAAGAGCGTAGGCTAGGCTACCTAAGCCTTTGTACTGGATGGTGCAGATGCCACTTGGTCTGTAGTGACCTCTCGTTTTTTGCGCTTGAATGGCTTACGCAGCACAATCTCACGGTAGTTTAGCCCTGCTGCAGTGAGAGCCTTGTCCCAGCTGTCAAAACGTCGTCGTGCTGCAGTGATGAGCGTTATGTCATGCTCTTCCATGCTTTTGGCGTTCATATCGATGCCTTGTGCATGGAACTGGCGAAGTTGATCTTTAATCGTCTCTTCATTCCACTCGCGATAGCGGCGGATGGTAGAGTAGTCCAAACCAGCGGCAGTAACCGCTCCACGCCACGAACCGAAGTGTTTATGCTTTGTTGCCGCTGCCGCAAGTTGAGGGGCGACAACGGTACTTACATTACGCCAACTGAGGTCTTCACCGCTTGCATGAAGCTCCCTGATGTTTTCTAAGATTCGCTCTTTGCTCCATGAGCGGTAGCGTCGAAGCGCCTCGTAATCTAAACCAGCAAACTCAATTGCAGAGCGCCATGAACCAAAATAGCGGGTTGCCGCACGCAGTAAGGCAACGTGTTCTTGTGCAATCATCGCATAGTTCAGGTCCACACCTTCGGTGTGCATTTTCCTGATTTCTTCCGCGATTGCATCTTTACTCCATTTTCGCAACAGATATCGTCCTTCCTAGAGTTCTCGTCTCAATCGCGCCCCCGCTTGGCTTTAGTACGGTTTTGTAATCTTGATGGATAGGGGCGCAATGATTACCATTAAGTATACCTCAAAGAGTGCGTCCTATCGCCTCCGCTACTGGTTTTAATTCTCTCATTAGTTGAGTGAAATTTTCGCAAGTGAGCGATTGCGCCCCGTCCTTTATCGCTTGTTCGGGGTGGGGGTGTACTTCGATGATTAAACCATCTGCACCTACCGCCACTGCCGCCTTTGTTAGTGCCATTACGAGGCTTCGTTTGCCTGTTCCTTGCGAAGGGTCTACAATAACGGGTAGGTGTGTGAGCTCCTTGACAGCAGGAACCGCGGAGAGGTCTAGGGTGTTGCGTGTTATTGTCTCGAAGGTACGGATACCTCGTTCACAGAGCATGACATTGGGGTTTCCGCCGAGTAGAATATACTCTGCTGCTTGTAGCCACTCCTCAATTTTTGACGACATACCGCGTTTGAGCATTACGGGGGTTTTCACCTTGCCCACTTCGCGTAGGAGATCGTAGTTCTGCATATTGCGCGTCCCAATTTGCAGAATGTCGGCGTATTCACAGACTAGCTCCACATTTCGCAAGTCCATCACTTCAGTGATCACGCGCATATCCAGTTTGTCGCCGATGTCTTTGAGGATTTTTAAGCCCTCTACGCCAAGCCCATGAAACGAGTAGGGCGAGGTGCTAGGCTTGTAGGCTCCGCCGCGAAGTATTGTCGCTCCTGCCGCCTTGCAAGCCTGCGCCGATTCCCATGTCTGCTCGTAGGTCTCTACGGTGCAAGGTCCCGCCATCATCGCTATCTGATTTCCGCCAATCAGAACTCCTTTCACATCAATAACGGTGTTTTCGGCTTTGAAGTCTCTGCTTGCAAACTTGTAGGGTCTCAAAATAGCGATTACCTGTTCGACATGGGGCAGGGATTCCAGCGACTCCATGTAGCGTGCTTTGTCGGCTTCTGGAACTCCGACGGCTCCAATTACAGTGCGTTCGCTCCCATAGATGGGATGCACTCCGTAGCCCCAGTCCTGTATTCTCTTCTCTACATCCTGAATCTGCAATTCGGTGGCGTGTGCCGCCATCACAACTATCATTCAAAAAAGTCCTTTCTATTCAATGCCTACGAGTTCTTCGCCCATAGAGCCTGTCAATTTCTCCCATGCGGCGATAATTTTGTCTTCTGTCGGGTCGTCATCGCTATTTTCAATACGCCCATGCTCGTCTAGCCATGCCACTGTGCGCCGAACGCCCTCTACCCAAGGAATGGTGTACTGGAAGCCGAGGTCTCGAATCGCGGCGGAGTTATCGAAGATACTGGGGTACTGAAATATGTCCACACTGATGCCTGCGGTTTTGGGCGCAATTTTCGCTAGCAGATCGGTAGGGATGTGAACGAACTTAGGTGCGGGGGCGTTCATTGCCTTTGCGACTCCCTCGTGGTAGCGGTTCCAGGTCATCCACTCTTCACCGGTCAGGTTGTAGGTATTGCCGTAGGCTTTGGGGTTGCCCAACGCGCCTATGAAGCCACGCGCCACGTCGTCAATATGGCACGCCGCCCAGAGGCAAGAGCCGTCGCCATGCACGACAATCGGTTTGCCTTTGCGGATACGGTCTAGGTAGGTTGTTTTCCAGCCGAAGGAGTGAACAATCGTTCCGCCTTCGCCATAGGTTTGTGAAGGGCGCATGACGGTGGTTGCGAAATCGCCGCTCTGATGTGCCGCCATTAGCCTGTCTTCGATGAGGATTTTGTTCGCGCCGTAGCTTCCAATGGGGCGGCGTGGTTCGTCTTCACAAATAGGATAGTGCTGTGCAGGACCGCCGTAGACGCAGACGGTGCTACAGAAGACGTACTGCCCTACGCGCCCTTTGAAGGCACTTACGGAGCTCTCTCCGTCATTTGGTGAGAAGCCTATCATATCTATTACTGCGTCGAAACGCTCCGCCTCCTCTATCTGTTTGATAAAGTTCGGGTAGTCACGCCTATCGCCTAGTATAAACTTCGCGCCGCCGGGAAAGCGGGTCTCGCTTTTACCGCGATTGTAGAGCGTCACGTCGTCGCCACGTTCTAGAAGCTGCTTCGTAATAGAGGTGCTGATAAGACCAGAGCCTCCGAGAATGAGTACTTTCCGGGGGTTCCCTCTCCAACTCGATATGGGTATTTTACCTGCTTCTGGTAGACCGACGACGCTTTGTGGTGAAAATCTCACGAAACGCAAATTCTGTTATTCCCTGTAGTGCTCTTGCGCGGGGAATATCAGGGCAAAAGTGCTTGATTTTGCCTAACCGCTGTGCTATGATAGGTAAAACTCATGACTTGGAGACTTCATGTCAGACACATTATTTCGTCGTTTTGGAACCAGTACGGCTATTTCGCTTTTTTCTGGCGCGGGAGGTATGGACATCGGGGTGACTCAGGCGGGTTTCGATACGCTGGCGCAAATCGAGATTGACCCGCACTGTTGCGACACTCTCCGATTTAACGCCACGAAAGAGCGACGAAACACGATAGTGTACGAAGGCGACATTAGGCAAATTGACCCTAAGCAGTTGATGCTTGACCTACTTCTGGATGAAGGGGAACTCGATTTACTCTGCGGGGGAAGTCCGTGTCAATCCTTTAGTCAAATAGGAAAGCAAAAAAGCCTTGATGACGAACGAGGCTTGCTCCTATTTGAGTTCGCCCGTTTCGCCCGTGTTCTAAAACCAAAAGTCATTTTAATGGAGCAGGTAAAGGGACTTCTCAATGCGCCTGATAGGGAAGGCAAAAAAGGAGGCGTTTACGAACGGCTCCTTGCGGAACTACGGGACTTAGGCTATCACTGCCGTATGCGGGTTGTAAATGCGGCGGAATACGGAGTTCCACAGTTGCGTGAGAGGGTTTTCGTCGTCGCTATGCCAGACGGCATTGAATTTGAGTTTCCAGACCCCACTCACCGCAACCCAGAAAAACCGAGTAGTATGTTTGGTTTACCTCCCTATACCACAGTGGGCGATGTTATTTGCGGACTTCCAGAACCCTCTCCTAAAGGTGGTTATCAACCAGAGGATTCCCATTTTGATGTGACTCCCGCTGGAGACCGCAGAAGGATGCACGGAGTGCCAGAAGGCTCTTACCTTGCTAAAGAACTACACCTTCCTATAGAACAGCGTTGCGGACTTGCAAAGAAGGACACGACAAAGTTTAAGCGAATGCACCGGGATAGACCCGCCAACACGCTCCGATGCGGAGAGATTTTTTATCACCCGCTAGATGATCGCTACCTTACGCCACGCGAGTATATGCGGATTCACGGCTATCCAGATACCTATTACCTAATGGGCCCCATTCGAGGGCGCTCAGGGCAGGTGAAGAACCTTGACCAACACAGGCAGGTCGCCAACTCCGTCCCTCCGCCAGTGGCGCGAAGCATTGCGGAAAACATTATATCCTCTCTTATTCGTTTGGAAGAGTCGTTCAGTGTTCAAAATAACGCTTCCGCTGTTGAGGTGCATAGTGCCTACGATTTTTGATATGTTTGGCTACCCCTTGACAAATCGAGGCGAAGAGGTTGAAGCAAGCCGCAAAGCCAAACTCTGCCCTTTTAGCGGAGCGGTATGCGATGGCGGCGGCAACAGAAGTCAGACAAAAATAAAACTCGCGCAGGAGGAACCTCTGACCTCCTACTTCAATCACGGCATCAAAGATGTCGTTCCGGGAATCTGCTCCATTCACGCCGCAGGGGATTTATGGGTGGTATGCCCTCGTCGCCTTCTAGCCTTTAAGCATGACGGCGAGGGCTTGCCAATCGTGAACTCTTCTCTGCAAACTCACGAACACGACCTGCTAATTAACGTGGGCTTGCCGCGTAGTGTTGATATTGGAATCTGGTCGGAAGTCTATCTGAAACTGAGCGGTGTAGACGCGGATACCAACTATCATTTTGATTACGTCGCCGCTCCCTTGAAACGAGGAACACTCTCACAAGAGGCGGCTATCTATGGAGCGGACGCAACGGAGTTGGGAGAGGTTATACTGAACGCAAAGCGGGGCGTATTAGAAGCGCGTTCCGAAATGCCATTTTAGGGCGCGACCATGAAGCACCCGGTATTAACAAAAGGCAGGTGTGGGGGCGTATGGTCACGCAACTGTTCGCCAAGACTGCGTTAGCCGACGCTTGGGGCGGACATACGCTTTGGATAATTCAGGACGAACTATTGAAAAATATCGAATTGACCACCCGACTAAAAACGGCGTACACTCCCGCCTATTCCAAAAACAATATCCATATCGCCGTTATGGGGTATGAAACTTCCTTGAAGAGTGGCGAAGCCCCTAGCATAGTCTATAAGAAGATTCATACAGGCGACGCGGGGCTGGATTTTGCGGGCAACAACACCTATACGGATATTCTGCTACCGAGCCAACTGCCTAACAAGTTTGAACTGCTAAAAGCGATGCTACGTCGTGAATTAGCCGCTATTGTACGACTTTAGAGCGGATTCGCTCAATTCGGGCGCGATAGGAACTTCGTACCTCTGCCGGTTCTCCCATATACAGAGGTGCGTGAGTCCTTTTGCGAGGGCTATCTCCGCCGCTGTTGTGTACTGATAGCCGATTTTGGCGGGTTCATGTCCATCTGAGCCGATAGAGAGAAGCCTTCCGCCCTGCTCTACATACATTCCTATCGTGTCGGCGACGGGATAGGTAAGTCCGACATGGTGTAGCCCTGCGGTGTTGATTTCAATCGGTACGCCGCGCTCTATCATCAGGCGGAACAGATTTTCTAGTTCTTCACGATAAGGGAGCGGAGAGTACGCGCCGTGTGCGGAGATGCCTCGACGATTTGCATACTCCAAGTGCCCTAGAATGTCTATCAGTCCGCTCGATACAGAGTCGGCAGCAGCACTGAAGTAGTCGCGATATGCCTGCTCTGCGCTCCTCCCTGTGTTGTACTCCTCTGTCATAATCATTTTGCGGTCTACATAGTGAACGCTCCCGATAACGAAATCGAAGGGGTGTGCGTCAAGGTAGTTCGCGATTTTGTCCTCGAACCAGCACTGATAGTCTACCTCTACTCCTGCCCGCACTTTGAGAATACCCGCAAACTCGCGCCGCACCGCCTCAATCTCCGCCATATAGGCTTCATAGTCAAAGTAGTCGGTCATAGGGTCGGCGGGGTCGAAGTCCTTGTGTTCGGAGAAGCCGATTTCATCCAGCCCTATTTCGACAGCACGCCGGCACTGGTCTTGTATGGAGGCTAGTCCGTCGTGAGAACGAAACGAGTGTACTTGATAGTCTATCGCATAGTATCCGTCAATCAAAAATTGTTGACTCCTCTTTTTCTAGTATGCACTGTTTGTGATTTTACCCTTCTACTCTGACGCGAAGTTGGCTCCGAAACGTATCTACCTACGAAGCTTGGAATAGGGCGATTTAGCAGGGAAACACTCATCGATTGGCGAAATGCAAAGATAACCCCACTAGATAGGAGAGATTATGAATACCTCAGAACCAAACCTCATTGGTGCTTACGGTGCATGGGCTTCAGAAATTGTCGGGCGCAAAATGGGCGTGTTCTCGCTCCGCTCTGACCGTTTTTCAGAAATTGACACATGGCGAGAGCAGGCTAGGAATCGGGTTTGGGCACGCCTTTCAGCCTCTGAACTTCCTGAAACTCCGGAAGTCTCTGTAGATTGGACAGGTTCCTACGATGGGCTGTCTGTAGAGAGGCTTTCATGGCAGTTGCCTTACGGACCTCGCACGGAAGCGGTCTTTTTGAAACCAGAAAGAGCTTCTGAGCCTCTTCCCGCGGTTCTTGCGCTCCACGACCACGGTGGAATGAAGTACTTTGGTTGGCGCAAAATTGCACGTATTCAATCCGACCTACATCCCATTCTGCAAGAGCATCAGGAGAGCGGATACGGGGGCTTGGCGTGGGCAAATGAACTTGCCAAGCGCGGATACGCCGTATTGGTTCCCGATACCTTCACCTTCGGGAGCAGGCGTGTGAATGTGTCTGATGTTCTGCCCCGTATTGTCGGTCAAGGTGTAGACCCTAGTCCCGACGAGCCTTCGGAAGAGATAGCCGCTTATAATCGATGGGCAGGCGAACACGAACACATTATGGCGAAAGCACTCTTCTCTGCCGGAACGACCTGGCCCAGCCTCTTTTTGCGCGATGATCAGATCGCGTTGAGTATCCTAAGCCAACGTTCTGATGTGCTTTCGGAGCGCATTGGTTGTGGAGGGTTGTCAGGAGGGGGATTGCGAACAGTCTTTCTCGCAGGAATGGACGATAGGATTCAGTGCTGTTTTTGTGCGGGATTTATGACAACTTGGCGCGATTTCGCGCTCTACAAAAACTTCACGCACACATGGATGACTTATGTTCCTCTACTTCCTCATGACCTCGACTTTCCCGAAATTCTTGGGCTTCGCGCTCCCAAACCGGCTCTTGTACTACACTGCACTTCCGACCCGCTTTTCACCAATTCGGAGGTGGAGGTAAGCCGCCAGATTCTCGCCGATGTCTACGAACGAGCAGGTGCGCCAGAAGCGTTTCGTCTGACCTGTTACGAAGGCGGTCATAAGCTGGACGCTCCGATGCAGGCTGAGGCGTTTGACTGGCTGGATAGGTGGCTGACATAGCCTCCTTCCCGTAACCTGTGAGGGCTTCGACTACTGCTGTTTTCTCGCATCTGTATCCCGAATTATCGCACTGACCCCCGTCTTATTGAAGCCTTTGAAGCCCTCCCAGCGTTGCAAAATCTCCAGATGACTACCTGCCGCGCCCTGAAGAATAAACTTTTGCGCCTGTTCGGGGGTGATTGCGCCGTTCATAACAAGCATTTTGGCGCGTTCAGGTGCGACTTTCCACGTTTCAGCGACGGTAAATGCCTGTTTGAGCATGGGCAAGTCGGTGAAAGGGGGCATGACGGGGTGTCCATTAGCGTTGAGGAGGGCATTCGCTCTCTCAAAGTTGTATTCGCATTCGAGGTGGTGCATTCCCGCTTCAGCAATGCTGCTTGTGTGTAAGGCACACCATAACCCGATAGTTCCAAGAGCTTCGCGTTCCGGTAGGTAGGTGTTAGCGAAATCGATGTCCAACTCTTCCGGTGCGATGTCTACATCCGCGAAAATCACCACTCTGCTGGTAGGATGCTCCATCACTTGCGCTCCCCATCCCGCCTCTATCCCTGCGTAAAACCGCTCGCGGGCAATAAATCCCATTGCATTGAAGAGGTGGATGAGAGAGTGGAAGGAGGCGCGGGATGAGCGGTAGGTGTGGTGGTCTTGATTTGCCCAGCTAATGCCTAACCTGTTCTGCTGTGCTAGTTGCCAACGTGCGGCGGAGTTGCGCGTTAGGTAGTAGTTACGCTCTGCAAGGAAAAACTCATCGGCGGTACGGTCTCGTCCTACCAGCGCGATTGCCTCTTCAATGAGTTGGTGCGCCTGCGCTATGACGAGGCTCTCCTCTCCGCTCCGGTTTCGATTTGCGAGTCGCTCGCGCACGACAATGAGTGCCTCCTTCTCCTCATTACTAAGGGTGCCAGGGGCGTAGCCGTTGTAGCCGTTACGGACGATGGGCATGAGTTCGCCACTCTCAAGCGTGAGGTGGGCACACTGGTACGTACTCTCTTCGTCGCCATGACAGGCGTGCAGGTTGAGGTTATGCGCGGTTGAGAAGTCGCTTGCATTTTCGACAAGGAGGGCAAGGCAGGGGGTAACACGCTTCTGCTTGAAACGAAGATGGGGCAAACGTGCTCCGGGGTGTTGCCATACTTTATCGCCTTCAGGGAGGGTCGCCTCTACGAAGCCGAGTTTGGGGAGCTGGGCGCGTAGTTCGGGGTCTTCCGTGAGTATCCAGTGATCAACAAGACTCTGTATTCGCACGCCTGCAACATCCAAAAACCGGGCTTCAAGGCGCTCTATCAGGGGGTTTTGGGTCGCGAACTCGCGGAAAAGTCTCTCGAAAAACTCTGCGGATTGAGGTGCGCGAAGCCAGACCTCTTGTGTCTCCATTTGCCTTTTATGGGAACATCGTTGTCCCCTCTCCTTTGTTTGGCTTTCTGTGTAGTTTCATTATACCCGTAGATTGCCTCTGCCGGCAGATTGGACTTGTCTTCCAGTACTTGAGAACAACCTGTGCTATAATCTGTCTTATAGTGCAATAGGCTTGAACAAGGAGAATATTCGTGAGCGAACAAGTAGAACTTATGTAGCAACGCGCCCTTATCGCGGCACGACAGCTGGCGACAACAGGAACCCACACTAAGGATATCGCCCTGCGAGGTATGGCGGAGAGCCTGATAGCCCAGCATGACGCGATCTTAGCCGCGAACGCCCTCGATATTCAGGCAGGGCGGGAAAAGGGGTTGTCGACAACACTGTTAGACCGCCTACTTCTTACCGAGCAGCGGGTACAGGGTATGGCGGAGGGGTTACGACAGATTGCAGGTCTCCCCGATCCGGTGGGGCAGGTGCTCGAAGGCTCACGCCGTCCGAATGGGCTGGACATTCAGCGAGTGCGGGTTCCTCTCGGCGTTATCGGGATTATCTATGAGAGCCGCCCCAACGTTACAGCAGATGCGGCGGGCTTGTGTGTGAAGTCGGGTAATGCTGTTATTTTGCGCGGCGGCTCTGAAGCGATACACAGCAATACGGTCATCGCTCGAATTTTAGCGCACGCAGGTGAGTGTGGAGGACTGCCACAGCACAGTATTCAGTTCATTGAGACTACCGATAGAACTGCCGCGCTTGCTCTGATGCGAGCGGAAGGCTACATTGACCTACTGATTCCACGCGGCGGTGAAGGGCTGAAAAAGATGGTTATGGAGAACGCCACCGTTCCCGTTCTCAAGGCACTTGGCGGTAACTGTCACACCTACGTAGATAGCAGTGCAGACCTTACAATGGCAGCGGACATCGCCTTCAATGCGAAGGTCTCACGTCCCTCTGTTTGCAATGCGATGGAGACACTGCTGGTGCATCAAGATGTTGCGGAGGCTCTCCTGCCCTCTCTCTGTACACGTTATCAGGAGGCGGGTGTAGAGTTACGGGGTTGCGAAGCGACGAGATATCTCGTTCCCTTCGTGGTTCCTGCCGAAGAATCCGACTGGGCTACGGAGTTTCTCGCACCTATTCTCGCGATTCGAGTTGTTCCTTCTCTCGATTTCGCCCTCGACCATATCGCGAAGTACGGCACGAAGCACTCTGAAGCCATCGTAACGAAAGATTACGACTCCGCGCAGAGGTTTGTACAGGAGGTAGACTGCGCTTGCGCCTATGTAAACGCCTCAACTCGATTTACAGATGGGTTCGAGTTTGGGCTAGGTGCGGAGGTAGGCATTAGCACCCAAAAACTTCATGCACGGGGACCTGTTGGGATCGTAGAGCTGACCACGTACAAGACTATCGTGCGCGGCAACGGACAGATACGGGTATAAGTTTAAGGGGGCGTACAGATGCTATTGTGCCTACTCTCCCTTCAGGCGAAGGAGGCTCATACTGTAGGGGGCAAAGCCCAATTTTGCCCAGAACTGCGCTCCGCCCGTGTTTGTCGCTAATACATCTAATGTGATACGGCACTGGGCAGGTAGTCGGCTTTCAATCAGACACTCCAGTGCCTCCCTCCCTAGCCCCGCTTTTCGGTGTGTCCTAGATATGAAGAAGTGCCGAATATAGGCAATAGAGAGTTGGGGGAGATAGTTGTCGGGAAAAACGCCATAAATGCAGTAGCCAATGGGGTTTCCGCTCTCCTCAAAGAGACAAATCTCCTGCCCTTCGCTCATCCAACGCTCTAAGCGTGCCTCTAACTGTGGGAGGCTCATAGGGTTACGGCTCTCCTCATCTTCGATGAGATGTTGGTTCATTCGGGCGAGGAGGGGTAAATCGTTTCGTCTTGCAGAACGAATCACGCAGGGCAAGGTGTATACTCCTTAGTAGATTGTGTTGATTGTACCTTGAAAGGACTCTAAGAAGAATGTCGTCAAGCCTTCCCACGCTGACCTCTGGCGTGAAGCGCATCGTACTTTCCAATGGACTCACTGTTTTGCTCAAAGAGAGTCATGCCTCGCCTGTGACCGCTATCTACGTTCATGTCAAGGCGGGATACTTCAATGAACCGGACAGGTGGAATGGAATTGCCCATGTAGTGGAACATATGATGTTCAAAGGAACCCCTTCACGACCTGAACAGGAGCAGATAGCGCGGGAGATTAAGGATTTGGGAGGGTATGTCAACGCTGGAACATACTACGAGGAGACCTCCTATTACGTGGTGGTTCCAAGCCATCACCTAAAACGCGCCCTTGAGGTACACGCTGACAGTATTCAGAACTCCTTGTTTGATGAGGGGGAGCTTACAAAAGAGATAGAGGTAATTGTACAGGAGAGCCTCCAAAAGCGAGACAACCCTAGTGCCATGTTGATTGAGAGTCTAAACACACTCGCC
>JAPLCR010000376.1 GCA_026392135.1 Armatimonadota bacterium | reverse complement strand
TAACGTCTCGTTCCGCAGGGAGTGTCTCTGTACGCTTTTTCCAGTAGGCGAACGCGGAGAGGTAGCCCGAAGCGACAACAGTCATTCCTGAGAGAAATCGCGGGTTAACGAACAGCGCGAAATGGGTAGGCGGAATCAGTAAGTCCACGACAGCCGTTTTAAGCGCGGCGAGAGCGAACACTCCTAGCCCAAGCCATCTGAGGCGCACCCAGCCTCGTGAACACCCCAGCGCGATAATAGCGCAAGCGTACACTGCCCAAAATACGGACAACGCGCAGTGTGCGAAACTCTGCTGTAGGTCGTTCGCTCCCGTAGCTCTGGCGTATCCCCACAAATCCAGGCTTACGAAGAGCAGAGTGAAGAGGTGGGCGGTGAGGCACAAACCCCAGATAACGTCTCGTTCCGCAGGGAGTGTCTCTGTACGCTTTTTCCAGTAGGCGAACGCGGAGGCGTAGGCGGAGGCGACAACAGCCCCTCCTGAGAGAAAACGCGGATTCCAGAAGAGAGTAGTAGACTCTAGCGGGATCGTTGTGTCCAGTAGAAACGATTTTGCAGCCGCGATAGCGAACAGCGTCAACCCGTAGGCACGGACGGTGGCGTTTCGGGCGGTTAACCCTGCCAAAATGAGCGCGGCGGCTTCTGTCGCCCATGCCAGAGTAATAAAACTTCCCTTGAGTTGAAGCGAAATGGCGATGGCGAGGAAGGTCGCGCCAATACCGAGATAGAGGAGCCTATCGAGCAACTCAGCCCCCGTTTTGCGTAGTACGAACCCGCCTACAAGCGCATGATACACCGCCATAGCCAACGCCCACGCCGCAAGCGGGACAACACCGTGATAGGTCTCGTTAGGCGCGTACAGAGTGAAATACCCGAAGAACAGCGCGGCGTTAGAGAACATGGCGAATATGTCGGCGCGAAACCATCCCCACGCGGTCTGTTTTCTCAGCGCAATCCACGTCCCCGATATAAGTACAAACTCTCCTGCGAAAAGCCCCGCCCCAATAGGGCTACGACCCGTATTCAGAGCGGCGAGCAGTCCTATTAGCGGCAGGGTCTGCGCGATAAACACGAGCGTTCTTGTAAAATACTCCCTCTCATTCGCCAGTTTGGCGACGCTCCAAAGCCCCAATATGCCAAGCCAACCCGCTAGAGGCAACCAGAGTATGTGCGCGGGAACCCTCCAGAGAGCGACGGTTTGAAGCGCGAGATGTGTCATCCAGAGATGAACGAAAGCGTTTGAGATAGCAAGTAGGGGGGCTGTCGCAGTCGCTTCTGAACGCCGAAAGAGGGCGACAGAGACCCCAATAAACAGGAGGTAGGTAGTCACGCTGAAGACGAAAGCGGAGGGCGCGTTCGCTTGTGAAATGGGAGTGGCGGTCTTGAGCGCGACCGACATAAGCGTCAGGAAAGCGCCGCTTGCGAGGTAGCCAAAGAGGAGGCGCGTCTCTTTTTCGTAGCGTCCTATGCGGGGTAGGGAGGTTGTGAGCCAGACCATGACGAGAGTCAGCGTCAAGCCCGCAAGAGCTACGTCCGGGAATCCCAATGTGTTGACATGGAGCAGAATAGCCGTGCTAGACACACCAAACGCTAGACAGCCTACGAGTATCATGCCTAGCCCCAATTTTACTGCGATGGGCATAACGGTATCGTCGGACTGTTCAGGCGATTCCGCGTAGGCGGTGAGCATCTGTATCCCCTGATAGCAGGAAAAGAGCAAGAAAATGGCGGCGACACCCTCCGTTATCCAGCCCTGCCCCTCATAAGAACCCGCGCCGAAGAAGAGTATCCACGTTGAAGCAAGCCCTATTGCGGAGAGGGAAGTCCAGTTGCGAAGGCGCACAAGCGTAAACACCCAGAGGTTGAGGAAGGTAAGATAGGCGTATAGCGAGTACGGCGCTGAGGAGGAGGTTGCGCCGTTACTTCGGATAAGGATAGGCGCGGCGAACGCGCCAAGCGTGCAGAGCAGTGCCACCGCCTCGGTGTCGTTCTTTAGCGCGAGTGCGGAAGCCGCTATTGCGCCTATCGCTAGAGCTGCAAACGCGACGGTGTAGCCTATAAGGTGCGGGTTGTAGAAGTTATAGGCGGCGTAGATGGACAAGAAGTAGACCATTATCCCACCCGAAATCACGACTTGCGCGTAGTTGCGGTAGGTCTGCTTGGTTAGTAGGTACTGCCCTGCGCCTATCATCAGCGCGGAGACAGAGAGTCCTGCAACAACCTGCATCGTTGGGCTTATCAGCCCTTTGCTAAAGGCGTACTGTAGGAAGAAAGCCATCGCAATAGCGATTGCAATGACCCCTAACTTCGCAAGCCAGTTCCCTCCAACCAGTGCCTCTACGTCTCTGATATTCCATGCAGGGCGTTGCGGAGCTAAAGGTTCGGGCGTTAGTTTAAAGGCGAGCGCGTCTGCCTCTTCGGTATTCCATGCAGGGCGTTGTTGAGTGTCGCCAGTCGCGGCGGGCGTGGTTTGCGGCGAAGAGCTAGGCTTAGGCTCAAAAACGGGTAGCGGCGGCACAGGAGGAGGGGAGTACACGGGCTGGACAGGCGGCGCGGTAAAGGCTATAGCGGGGGCGGGCTGAAAAATAGGCGTAGACGGAGGCGTTACGACACTCGGAGGAGCCGCCTCTAATGGTGGGGCGGGGCGTTCTACAGGGTGGTGTGTTTCGTGGGCGGAGGCTATCAGAGCCTCGTCCTGTTCCCGATACGAAAGACGCTCCTCTAGTTCAGAAAGGCTCCGCTTGAGTTCCCAAATACGGTTGTAGAGGTCTATCGTAAAGGCGATTAGCCCTATTACCAGTAGCGTTAGTAGTGATGTGTCCATAGTGTTACCTCCATGAGGTCGCCTTCTACTGCGTCTTTCGCAACACGCGCCCCGCCAGTTCTCCCGTCGGAACGCCGTTTGCTTTTACCGCTTTGCCGTTCACAAAAACCCAGTCGATGCCGTCCGGGTAGCGAAGCGGGTCGTCGTAGGTAGCGCGGTCAATCACAGTGTCTGGGTTGAAGAGAACGATGTCCGCAAAGTTTCCCTTTTGCAGTTTGCCGCGTCGTTTCAGCCCGATGCGTTCGGCGGGGGCGGAGGTCATCTTCCTTACACCCTCTACGAGCGAGATTACCTTCTCGTTTCGCACATAGTGTCCCAGAATACGCGGGAAGGTTCCATAGAGGCGCGGGTGCGTCTTGCCCGGCAGGTGAAGCCCGTCGCTCCCTACCATCTGCCGACTCCACTGCAAAATCTCGCGGATGTTGTTCTCATGGGCATTATTCGCTACGAAACAGGCTTTCAGGCTATCCTCCTCCAAGACCGCGCAAATCCACTCCGCGATGCTCATACCGCGCTTCTGGGCGATGTCGGGGAAGGTCATGCCCTCATAGCGTCCGTTTTCAGGAGAGGAGACTCCTACTACTGCGTATCGGCTCCAGTCTGTGGGAAGCAGGGCAAGTTCCGCCACCAGTTTAGCGCGAGTCTCTGGCTCCGAGAGGCGGCGCAGAATACTGTCAGGTCCCCCGTCCACCGCCCATGCGGGAAGCGTAGACTGAACGAAGGTCGAACCCGCCGTATAGGGGTAGGTGTCTACTGTCACGTCAATCCCCTCCGCTACTGCGCCTTCGAGGAGTTCTAAAAGTTCACCCGCCCGCCCTGCATTGCTGGGCCCATTCATCTGAAGGTGCGCGATTTGAACGGGGACTCCCGCCTCCTTCGCGATGTCGAGGCTCTCGCGAGTCGCCTCCCAAATCTGTTCGCCGTAGTCGCGTTGGTGCGTTGCGAAAAAGCCCGCCGTCTTACATATTGTCACCAACTCCTGCCTATCCGCAGATCGCATGGGCGCGTACCAGATGCCCGTACTCAAGCCCCACGCTCCTTCGTCCATGCCCTGCGCTATCATACTTCGCATGGTCTCTAGTTCGTCCGCGGAGGCGGGGCGCTCCGCCATGCCCATCGCCGAGACTCGTACCGAGCCGTGAGGCATCAGGTAGGCGAGATTCGCGCCGATACCGTTCTTCTCGTATCGCTCCAAAAAGTCCGCGACGCTCCGCCACTTCCAGTCTACTTTGGGGTGAGGCGGATTGTCCGCGTTTCCGTCGTCGCCGAAGAGACCCAGAATATAGTCTTTCTGAATGGCGAGTCCCTCGTCGTTCACAGGGGCGAAGCCGAGCCCGCAGTTCGTGAACACCTCCGTCGTGACTCCTTGCAACACTTTGGGGTGGTGTTCAGGACGCGCCATAAGCGCGATGTCGGCGTGCGTGTGAATATCGATAAATCCGGGCGACGCGACGTACCCCGCTCCATCAATAGTTCGCTCGGCGGTAGCGTTTGGGGCGAGGTTGCCTATCTCTGTTATCTGGTCGCCCGTTACGGCGATGTCGGCGGTGTAGAGCGGCGAACCTGTCCCGTCCGCTATCTGAATATTACGAACGATAAGGTCAAGAGCCATTGAGAGTCTCCTCGTGCATAGTATACAAATCTATTGGCTTAGGGCGAACGTAGTTCCTTCTTATGAGAGGAGGAATCTCAGAAAGCATAGCTAAGAGTTCACTCTTTTGGGAATGAACCGCGAAATACGCGAAAAACCCCAAACTTGGAACAACACGCACAGGCTTCCCAATCTCAAACCACAAAGGCTCCTCTCCTTTGCGAAGGAGAGGTTGGGTGAGGTTATGTGGAGATTCCCATAGCCCTGAACTCTCAGAAAGCATAGAAAAATGTTGCAGTTATTCGTACTATATGCTACACTATAAGGGTAAATTTGCCCTTCGTCACCCGTTCGTGACGCGGAAAGAAAGACTCCTGTGTTTGGCGGAATCAGAGAAGATATAAAAACAGTTTTTGTGAAAGACCCCGCGGCGCGGAGCGTATTGGAGGTGCTTACCTATCCCGGACTCCACGCCCTCTGGTTTCATCGCGTCGCTCACCGATTGTGGAGAGCGCATTGTGCGCCGCTTGCCCGTATCGTGTCTCAAGTGAGTCGTTTCTTGACAGGTATTGAGATACACCCCGGAGCGCAGATAGGGCGCAGGTTTTTTATAGACCACGGCATGGGCGTAGTGATTGGCGAGACGGCGATTGTTGGCGACGATGTGCTGATGTATCATCAGGTCACGCTTGGCGGAACCTCCCTCACACATACCAAACGACACCCAACGATTGGAAACGGCGTTTTGATTGGTATGGGGGCGAAGATTTTGGGTCCCATCACCATCGGAGACCACTGCAAAATCGGGGCGAATGCCGTAGTAAATAAGGACATTCCCGATAACTGTACAGTGGTCGGAATACCGGGTCGCATTATTCGGCGGAATGGCACTCCTACGGACAGTGCTGTTATGGATAACACGATAAACCGTGTTGACCCACGCGATGACACTATTCAAGAGTTGATGAGCCGACTTGAACTGCTTGAACGGCATAGCGAGAAACTGGAAGAGCTTATTGAGCGTATTGAAACGCATGAAGGTCTTCCGCACAACCATAGCCACCATCACCCTTACGACCAAGATACGTTGCCGGGATATGAAGTCTCGATATAGTCGCTTTAGTAATAGCCTGTCCCAAACCCCTCTCCGAAATGGAGAGGGACGAATGCTAGCAGTATGAGTTGAACCGCACTGCATACTGTTTTTCGCTTGTTTCGTGGTTCATTCCCTTAAAGAATGAACTCTTACTCTGCTTCGCTTAAAAAGGATTTTGATACAAAACAGATGAAGGTGAACTCCTCGGACACAGTGCCTCCCCGTACCGCCCCACGCTCAAAGCGTCGCCCTAGGCGAACTGCGCGTACCCTCCTTTTTGCGCCTTTCGCCGTGCTAGCCATCGGAGCCGGTTTCGTGATGGCAAAAGCAAACGGTTCTAACAACGCCATTCCTCTTGGAACCCTGATGGGTAAGATAGAAGTAGGCGGTAAGCGCGTGGAAGAGGTGCGCCCTCTCCTTGAGAAGTTCGCCACAGAACACGCCTCTACTAGTGTCGTTTTACGACTTCCCGAAGCAAGTAGTGTTGCTCGAACATGGAAGTCCCTCGCGAAGGAGATAGGGCTTCGCGTGGATGTAGACGCTACCCTCGCTGAGATAGCCAAAATGGGCGACTTGGGGCTACTGGAACGTGTCAAAAACGTCTTTGTCACGCCGACAGGGAAGACCGTTGCAGTGCGTACTAATGTAGAGGAGGACAAACTCAGACAGCGGTTCAAGCGAATACAGAAAACCGTTGACAGAGAGCCTAAGAACCCGCGTCTCGATATAAGACAGACCCCCTTCACTATTCTGCCGGGTAAGGCGGGCTACGGGCTAGATGTCTCCACCTCCATCACTGCGGTAGCGGCGGCTTGGGCGAACCATATCGCGCAGGCGGATGCGAATCCTGCGAACGACCTGAGTATAGAACTCGCCGTTAAGGAGACTCCCCCCGTTGTTACAGAGGGTTCGTTGCGTCAAATAGATGGCGAAATTAGCCATTTCCGCACTCACTTTGGCGGCACGGGCGCGAACCGTGGAGGGAATATCGCCCTCGCTACAAGCCATATCAACGGAACACTACTCGCCCCAGGCGATATATTCTCCTACAACAAGATAGTGGGACCTCGGAAATTCCAGAACAACACGGCCACGCCTATCTACATTCATGCCGGCGCGTCGCGAGGCTGCTTGGAGTTTCGTCTACTCGGTAAGCGCGTTGAGGGCAGGGAGGTCGCTATTCAACTTGAAAACCATGTCACTATCCCCAACACCATTAAAGAGACCCCCGACCCCGCGCTCCCGACAGGTAAGCGGATAGTGCAGGACAAAGGGCATATGGGGCATCGGGTGAACGTCTATCGCGTGGTAAAAGAGAATGGCGAAGTCAAGCGCGAACTCTTAGGAAAAGACTACTACCGCCCCTTTCCCGCGCAGGTCGTTGTTGGCACGGGACAGCCTCCGCCCCCCATGCTACCCGGTACAGCTACGCCCAAGCCCGTCGCTATTCCCGTCCCAAATAACGACACACCCGAAATAGACCAGTAAACAGAAAGGGTCTATAGGCTTTCGTGTGGGTATAGGTCAAGTTTTCCAAGAAAGAAGAGAATAGCGACCCTGAAATTGTCAAACTTTCTATAGCCTCTGGCGTTCGCCTTAATGAGTTGTATCTGGCTGTTCAAGCCTTCCGCGGTT
>JAPLCR010000704.1 GCA_026392135.1 Armatimonadota bacterium | reverse complement strand
TCGTTGGCGAGGTCAAGTTCTACACGCTCCACACGCCAGGGAGCCTCAAGACCTAGAATTTGGCGGTATAGTTCCGTATCTTGCATCATCCCAAAGTATGGCATATTTCATGGGGAACCCACTAACTTCCCCATAGACCCAACAGAAAAGGCGAACACGACTCTGAATCGCGAACACAACGGATATATCATCTCGGAAGACAGAGCACTGCTAGACATGGAGCGCGTTCACTGCTGGCTCTCCAACACCTACTGGAGCCCGGGCATAGCGCGGGAAAAGGTGGAACGCGCCGCCCTGTTCTCCTCGCTTGTTCTCGGCGTGTATCTTGAGGGTGAGCAGGTCGCCTACTGCCGCGTCGTTTCAGACCGCGCCACCTTCGCCTATATCGGCGATGTCTACGTAGACGAGGCGCACAGGGGCAAGGGGCTTGGTAAAGCGATGATACGCTACGCGCTAGAACACCCTGAGCATCAGGACTTGCGCCGCTGGGTGCTTGCGACGCTAGACGCGCACGACGTATACGCGGCGGTAGGCTTCGAGCCGCTGGTTATGCCAGAGCGCTGGATGTCTTACCTGCCAAAGTCTGGTTCCTAACTCTCCATGCTCTTTTTAGTCGCTACCCCCATTGGAAACCTACAAGACATCACGCTCCGCGCCCTCGACACGCTCCGAGAGGCGGATTTTGTCGCAAGCGAAGACACACGTAAAACAGGTCTACTCCTCAAGCATTTCGAAATAAAAAAGCCCCAAATCGCCTTCCACGAACACAACGAAGACCGCGCTGGCGAGCGCATTATCGGGCTACTGCGTGAAGGTAAAAGCATCGCTGTCGTCACCGATGCAGGAACCCCCGGCATTGCAGACCCCGGCTATACGCTCATACAGAGGGCATTAGAGGAGGGGCTACCCTTCACCATGATACCCGGCGCAACGGGCGCGATAATGGCGGTAGTACTCTCTGGACTGCCTGTGCATAGCTTTACCTTTCGAGGTTTCCCGCCCCGTAAATCGGGACCCCGCCGCAGGTTCTTCGCTGTGGATGCGCTCTCGCCGCACACCCTTGTCTTTTACGAAAGCCCCTACCGCCTCCCCGCCTTTTTTGAGGACGCTCTCGCTGTGTATGGCGATAGACCTGCCTGTATCGCCAACGACCTGACGAAAATGTTCGAGAAGTTGGATAGAGGCAGCCTCTCTGCCCTTCTCGAAAAAGTGAAAAAGGAGAAGGCGCGAGGCGAATATATTATTGTGATACAGGGCGTTGGTAAGAGAGACAAAACGGAGAGCGAAGACGACGATGAGTGAACCTTTACGCTCGCTTGAACTGGCGCACGGTACGCTCCATCTACCCGCCTTCCTCCCCGATGCGACCTTTGGCGTAGTGCGCTCGGTGGACAGCGCAGACCTCGAAAGGGTGGGGGTGGAGGCGCTGGTGATGAACGTCTATCACCTCATGCAGAAGCCCGGCTCCTCCACTATCAGCGCACTCGGCGGAATACACGGCATGAGCGGCTGGAATCGTCCCATCATTACCGATTCCGGCGGATTTCAAGCCTACTCGCTCATCCGTCAAAACCCGCGTTTCGGTAGACTAACCGACGATGGGATACGCTTCAAACCGGAAGGCGCGGAGCGCGAATTCAGCCTCACCCCCGAAAAGAGCGTCCAACTCCAACTCTCCTACGGGGCGGACATAGTTATCTGTCTTGACGACTGTACGCACGTTGAAGACTCTTTGGAGATGCAAATTAAGTCGGTGGAGCGCACGATACGGTGGGCGAAGCGGTGCAAGGTAGAGTTCGATAAGCAGATAAAACAGCGCAAGTGGAAAGAGGGGACTCCGCGCCCTCTACTTTTTGGCGTGATTCAGGGTGGAGGCGAGAAGAGCCTGCGACGCGAGTGTGCAGAGGCGCTCTTGGAGATGGGCTTTGATGGGTTCGGGTATGGGGGCTATCCGCTCGATAAGGACGGCAAACTGCTGACCGATATGCTCGGCTACACCCGTTCGCTCATTCCGCGTGAATACCCTATGCACGCGCTAGGTGTGGGACACCCTGAGAGTATTCGGCAGTGCATTGGCTTGGGTTACGACCTATTCGACTGCGCCCTCCCAACCCGTGATGCGCGTAGCGGACGACTCTACGTATGGCGCATGGATCCGCATTTCGTACCCTTCGCGAACGAAGTAAAGTGGTTTGATACCCTCTATATTGACGACGAAAAGCATATCAAAAACCAGAACCCCCTTTCGGAGTACTGCACCTGCCCCGTCTGCGCCCGCTACTCTGTCGGCTATCTGCGCCATCTCCACAAGTGCGGCGAAACCCTCTACTTTCGCCTCGCCACTCTGCACAATCTCTGCTTCCTGCAACAGCTAGTCCGTGTGTGGCAAAAAGGGGAGTAGACGATGCGCGACATGAACTGTCCGTTAGAGACGATTCTGGCGCAGATTGGCGAGAGTAGGAAATATCGCCATATCGCCCCGCAGGTGGTAGCGCGTATCGCACACCGCGCTTGGGAACGAACCCGCCGCGATCTCAAAGCCACCATTAAAGAGACGAAAAACGCGCTTCATCAGGTGGCGGGGGCTTACTTTCGCTCTGCGCCGCGCTACGAGGCGTGGCAAGCCGCGTTCGAGAGCGGACAAGCCGAAACGGTTCTGCCGGATATTCTCGCGACCCACGCCTCCGTTGCAGAGCGTGACATCGCCCCCCTTCCCGACTTCTACGCGCAGGTGTTCGCCCATCTCGACTCCCCGCGCTCTATTATTGACCTCGCTTGCGGGCTTCACCCTGTCGCCTTCGCTACCTACGCGCCTTTCGCTAAAGAGATAACCTACTACGCAGGAGACATCTACACCGACCTTGAGGCGTTTCTGAACGGAGTATTTCCTGCGTTTGGCATTCAGGGAAGGGCGTTCACCTGCGACCTGCTAGGGGAGGGCTTCGCATCACAAATCGCTGAGGAGATAGGGGAGGTAGATGTAGCGTTTCTGTTCAAAATCCTGCCCCTCCTTGAACTGTGGGAGAAGGGAGCCTCAGCGCGGCTTCTGCACGCTCTTCCTGTTCGCCAAATAGTGATAACCTATCCCACGCGCTCGTTGGGCGGAAACGCTTGCGGCATGGCGCGGAACTACGCGCAACACCTTGCCGAAATCACGGCGGAGACGAATTGGCGGGTAGAGGCGTTAGAGTTCCCGCGTGAACTGTGCTTTGTGGTGACGAAGTAGGAACAAGGATAGTTTTCCTCATTTGTCGGACGCTTTCTGTCCTACCGTGAAAACAACTAGCATAGGTTGTAAACAGAGCTAAGGCGTGGGTTTCGTCGCCCCCAGAAACCCCGTCTCCTGAACCTTTTTTGCCAACTCCGCGCCGCTTGCGACGGGCGTGACGGGCGGCATCTTCTTCTGCCAACTCCACTGTCTCAGAGCGTAGGCGCGGGTATGCTCCTTAATTGCGGCGACAATGTCGGGAAGCTCCTTACGTGAAGGGGCGAGGCGCACAGGAGTAAGCGCATGGGCTTGCTCTAAAAACTCGCGGTAGCCGTGTGTGTGCCACAGCGCATTACGTTGAAGACGGTTCGGCTCCCACAGTTTGTACTGCTCCCAGAGGTGAATTACCTCCTCGGTCAAGCCGTTCTCCATCATGAAGTCCACCGAGCTGTCTATGCGCGTGACGATTTTGTTCATGCCAAGTGTAGAGCGAAAGTAAGTAGCTCGAACCAGGGCTAACCCCTTGCCTCTATCCTTAAAGTTCTCCTCACCCGGTCTCAGGTCTTCGCCGACGTTCCAGTTCTCCGTAACGCTCAAAATATACGAGCCTGTTCCGCCTACCATCACAGGCACGTTGCCGCGCTCGTGAATCTCCTTGATACGTTGGAGGGTGAATGCCTGATACTCAGTGAGACCTACCATTTTATCGGGTGGGCGCATATCGATGCAGTGGTGGGGGATACGCTCGGTAATATCGCGCCCTACTTTGCTTGTTCCGATATTCATACCCACGTAGACCTGCCGTGAGTCGGCTCCAATAACCTCAATTTCGCGCCCTATGAGCTTTGGAAGTCGCTCTGCTAACTCTAGGGAGAGTGTGGTCTTACCTGATGAGGTCGGTCCGAAAATGACGATAACGCGAGGTGCCTCCGGTGGTGCCAGCTTTTGGCGGACGGGCGGCGGTACGGGGTTCCGGTTGATGCGAACTTTGGGCTTGCCCGTGTAGGGCTTAATATGTTGTAAGTGGCGAGGAGGTCGTTTCATAATACTGCCTATTGTACCACGCCTCACGTGAAAATGGTTTGTATAGGACGCAATAGGAAAGCACTCAGCGTGCAAAAAATAGCGTGAAGTTCTCTCCCCCGCAATAAAGCAAACAGGGCATACTGAGCTTTCCACCTGAAAAGCCTTCTTTTTTAGTAACTACTCAGGCTTATCTCATGGAGAACAGCAGAATCACCTTGCAGACAAGTCCTTCTCCCAAACTTGGGAGAGGGATGCCCGCAGGGCAGGGTGAGGGCTGAGTAGTTACCTTTTTTACTAGATATGGTGGGGGCGAAGGGTATTTTAAGGACGCTTAACGGGAGTTCTCCCACTACTCAGGCGACTTTTGTTCCGCTATCACCGCAAGTGAGCGTAGCTCCCCGAACTCATGGGCACACTTCGTCCAAGATACGCCGCCGTCTTCACTGCGATAGAGATAGCCATTCACGCTACCTGCAAATATCAGGTCGGGGAGAGCGGGGTGCGTCGCATAAGCCCAAACCGTACTATTGGGGAGTTGTGGAAGTTGTGCCATACTCCATGTCGTGCCGCCATCCCGCGAAATCTGCACACTGCCCGTTGTGCCGGGCGGGGCGTTCCCATTACCCAGAAAGAGTGTACGAGGGTCGTCTGCTTTTTGCAGGAGGGCACGGCAGTAGGCGTTGGGGAACGTTTCTCGCACGTTCTGCGGTTGCCAAGTTCGCCCCTCGTCTTTGCTGATGTTGAGGTCGTTATTGGTGGTGGTGAGGAGGGTTCTGGGGCTACCCGGTACAATGGCGAAGTCGTGGATGTCCTGCGAACTCATCCCATTGCTGAGGCGTTCCCATGTCGCGCCGAGGTCGGGGCTACGCCACAGCCCATCAATTTCGACTCCTGCCCAGATAACTTTTGCGTCGTTGGGGTCGCTTAGGAGTTTTGTTATACGGTTGTAGACGATAGGAGGACACGTCTCGTTGAGGGGAATGGGAAGTTTCTCCCATGACTTGCCGCGATCTGACGAGCGATAGATACCCGCAGGGCAGATTCCTGCGAAAATTAGATTCGGGTTCTGAGGGTGAGCCAGCAGAGACCAGATAACCACGCCTTTGGGAAAGCCATCGGGCGGTGAGAATGGGGAAGGTAGTGCCTCCCAACTTCCGTCGTCAGAAGTAAGGAGGTAGATCCCGCAGTCTGTACCTGCATAGAGGGAGGCAGAGTGGTGGGGGTGACGCGTTAGCGCACGTACCTGTGCCTCCATGAATAGCCCCGCACTTTTGCGCGAGAACGTTTCGCCTCCGTCGGCACTACGCCAAACGCTCTGCCCTGCCGTACCTGCGTAGACCACATAGTCTGTCATGAGGATGCCCCCTCTTTTAAACTGTTGTCTGTTTTTTTGCCAAACGCCTTTTGTAGTAGCACTAGCCCAATTATCAGCACTACAATACCTACAATGCTCAACAGAGTTCCCACCGCTTCATGGATGAACTCTATGCCCTTGCTACCTGCCAAAGACGATTCTGCCCCGACCAGTAGTATCTTTCGTATGCTCGAAATTACGCCGACGAGGACGAACTCCTGCATAACTTTCTGTATACTATGGGTCTGCAAGTAGGTAAGAATAGTTCGTAGCAGTTCCAGAATAATAACAACAAAGAGGATACTGCTGAGGATCTCAAGGCTCGCATGGAGGAAGGGATCTACTTTGGCTGGTTGGGGCACTTCAAGAGATTTTATTTCAAGGTTGCCTGTTGGCGAGGAGGTATAGTAGACGGCTGGAGGGTGCTCTTTGGGGATGATGTTGGGGATTTGCCGCGCAAATGTAACGCAGGTATGCACCAACACCGCCGCCGCCATAAGCACGAATAGAACCCCCACCACAACGTGGAAGAAGTTATCTATCTTCTCTAGGAGATGCACGATAGGAGGCATCGGCGCGTACGCCGCTTCGTGCGGGGCGGTTGGTTCTACGCTCATACTCTCTCCTCTGTCTAGCCGCCTATCGCCGCTAGAATTTCATCCGAAATATCGAAATTGCCATGCACTTTTTGAACGTCTTCGTCGTCCTCCAGTTTGTCAAGCAGGCGGATGAGGAGGGCGGCATCTTTTTCGTCCAACTGCACGGTATCCAACGGCTCCATGGTGTACTCCGCGTTGAGTATCGTTATCTTGGCGGCTTCTATCGCAAGGCGCACTGGGCTAAAGTCTTCCGGTAGGCAGATGACTTCATAGTTTTCAGGGTCGTCGGTACGCACGTCTTCCGCGCCCGCCTCAATAACGACCTCGAAAAGCGCGTCCTCCTCCACTGCGCTTCGGGCGATGGTAATACGTCCGATATTGCGGAAGCGATAGGCGACGGAGCCGGACTCTGCCAACCTTCCGCCGTGTTTTGTGAAGATACTGCGGATATTGGAGACGGTGCGGTTCTTGTTATCGGTAGCGACCTCCACCAACACGGCGACTCCGCCGGGTCCGTACCCTTCGTAGATAATCTCTTCAAAGTTCGCCTCGCCCAGTTCGCCCGTTCCGCGCTGTATACTGCGCTGGATGTTGTCGTTGGGCATAGAGGCTTCCCGCGCCTTCTGTATTGCAAAGCGTAGGCGAAGATTGTTATCGGGAACGCCGCCGCCCGCTTTTGCCGCCATGAGAATCTCTTTGGCTAATTTGGTAAAGAGAGAGCCGCGCCGTGCATCTTGCGCCCCTTTGCGTAGCCGTATATTGTGCCATTTTGAATGTCCTGACATAGACTGAATCTCCATCTAACATAAAAGAATCTTTTCCAAAGGTAGGTAGTACGAACATCTGCCCTCAGAACTGCCTTTCATTATACACCATCCCGCCCCTACTTCCCTGCTCTTCTTAAAAGGGTAAGAGTTCACTCTTTTGGGAATTAACCGCGAAACACGCGAAAAGATGCGAAATGTGTGAATTCCACGATCGCTCCAAACCTGTTCACGGCTGCGGCCAACGACAACGGCATGGCGATCACCAACAACGTGGTGAACAATAGCCAAGCGGGAGACGGCCTGCACATCGACTTCAATAACGTGACCGGACCGGGCGTTGCGCCGCTAGTCGGTGTGCGGATCGACGGCAACAG
>JAPLCR010000282.1 GCA_026392135.1 Armatimonadota bacterium | reverse complement strand
TCCGTTGTAGTTTTGTCACTTTAACGGTACTCCAAAAGCCCTACTTTTTGTTACGAAACCCCGATTTTTTGGCGAAGGTATTGTAATGAAGCACAAATTGTAGAGAGGCGACCGTCGGCTTGTTTGCGAATGAACTCATCTGGCTCCCATCGGCTCCTTGAAGCATATTTTTGCAGGTGTTTCCGCTTTTGAAGGGATATCCAGAGTGCGACATGATGGCTCAAAAATAGCCTCATATTACCTATTGGCGCAGGAGCGGCAGGTATCGCCGTTGCCGCCCGTCGCAGTTGGGGGAGCGCTTGTGGTTCCTGCTGGGTTATTAGCGAAAATGCGCCCCGCCTCACAGGAAACGCCGGGACTGTTCGCTCGTGATACTGCCCGTGTGGAGCGTATCGCGATGGAGGCGGTCATGGAGACGGAGCGGCGATTGGGATTCACTCCCCGCGATGTGAGCGCACAGAAGGTTGGCTACGACATCGAGTCGTTTGTCGCGCCAGACAAGTCCCTGCGGTTTATTGAGGTGAAGGGGCGCGTGGTAGGAGCGCAGACCGTGACTGTTACTCGTAATGAGATTTTGACAGGGCTGAACAAGGCGGGGGAGTTTATCCTTGCGATAGTTCAGGTGGAGGGAGATGCCGCTCAAAGCGTCCACTATCTGAAACGCCCGTTCACGAAAGAGCCAGACTTCGGGGCAACCAGCGTGAACTACGACCTTGACGACCTGCTTTCACGGGCGGAGGCAATAGCATAATGAGCGAAATACCGTACTATTGGGGCTATCCTGTGCAGTCATCACAGCGCACTCTCTTTGAAGAAGATAGGGACGACGTGCTTCTGAAGTTACAGGTTAGCCTTGACACCCTTGAGGGTTGGCGAGGTAAGGGGTGGATATCCTTCGATGCGACCCAAATGAAATCACTTGACGAACCAGAAATATGGGAGATAGCGTTCGTCCGCAACATTGCGTGTTCAGGCTTATCTGACGCCACGATAGATATATTGTTAAGCGGATTGGCAAAACCATACAGATATCACCCTGGGCGTGTCGCCTATAACTTCGCTTACGGTTGGGTGCAGTCAATATATGAGCGACATGAGGTAGACGTATATGAGTTTTTTGATGAACATTTCGAGGATTGGGTTCGACACAATGCAGGTGAAGATGACCTGTATCTTTTGAATTCATTAATCGAGATTCTACAATCCCGTGTAGCCGATATTGAGATAACGTTGCTTAAATCTCAATCCGAAGATGACGGACAGTAGACTATGCCTCCGAATTTACAACTACAACTAGATAGGGGCGAGCTGCTTCATGCGCTTAAATCGGGATTGAAGGATGTAGTAGCCGAAGCCGAGCAGAAGAGGGACTCGCTTGTAGGCAGAGCGCACTCCGCGCTTGCAGTGTTTGGAATTACACGCGCCGAGCTTCGCACCCTGGTAGACGAAAAGATGAGAAGAACGCCAAGACCATAAACTCCAAAAGGATAATAGTGGCATTTTGAAAGAGCGCTACAGGAACAACGATGAACATAGCAGATGTCAATGCTTTGCTGTTAGCCGATGAAAACGAGCGTTGCGAGTTCAAAGAAGCCAAAACCTCGTTCAATAGGGAACGCCTTGTCGAATACTGTTTAGCGCTCGCCAATGAGTTGGGAGGAAAACTCATTCTAGGGGTGACTGATAGGAAGCCTCGTCGTGTTGTAGGCTCTACAGCGTTCCAAAATTTGGAAGATGTCAAGCATTTTCTCCTAACAACCCTTCGCCTCCGAGTGGAAGTAGAGGAGATTTTACATTCTGAGGGGCGCGTTCTCGTGTTTTCTATCCCATCCCGCCCAATAGGAACCCCGCTCCATATTGACGGGCGTTACTTGATGCGTAGCGGCGAGAGTCTGGTTCCTATGACCTCCGACCAAATGAAACGGATTCTGGATGAGGCGGAGCCAGAGTTTTCCGCTACAATTTGCGCCAAGTCCACGCTTAATGACCTTGACCCCGCCGCGATTGAACTGTTCCGCGCTCGCTGGATTCGGAAATCAGGCAATGAGAAGTTGCTATCGCTCACCCCGGAACAGGTACTCATGGACGCCGAACTGGTGGTAGATGGACAGATAACCTACGCGGCGTTGGCTTTGCTCGGTACGCGACAGGCGTTGGGTAAGCATTTAGCGCAAGCGGAAGTCGTTTTTGAGTACCGCTCGAACGGGGCTTCTGGTCCCGCCGCGCAACGCGAGGAGTTCCGACAGGGGTTTTTGCTGACCCTAGATTCAGTCTGGAACCTCATTAATCTGCGAAACGACAAGCAGCATTTCCAAGATGGTCTCTACATCTGGGACATTCCAACGTTTAACGAGGATGCAGTGCGTGAAGCCATTTTGAATGCGGTGTGTCACCGTGATTATCGCAATGGCGGCTCGGTTTTTGTGCGTCAGTATCCGCGCCGTCTGGAGGTTATCAGCCCCGGCGGATTCCCCGCAGGTATCACCATTGAGAATATCTTGTGGCGACAGTCGCCGCGTAATCGCCGCATTGCAGAGGCGGTGGCGCGGTGCGGTCTCGTAGAGCGAGCGGGGCAGGGCATGAACCGAATCTACGAAGCCTGCATTCGCGAGAGCAAGCCAGCGCCGGACTTCTCTCAGACGGATGCATACCAAATCGGGATGACGCTTCATGGTGAAATACAAGATGCGCGATTCCTGCGCTTTCTGGAGAAGATTGGCAGTGAACAGTTAAGCCATTTTACCACGCACGAGTTTCTTGTCCTTGACCTTGTACACCGGGAACAGCGTCTGCCAGACTACCTGAGAGGCAGCGTCCCTCCGCTCGTAGAACGAGGGGTTGTCGAACCCGCAGGGCGTGGAAAGTATATGCTATCGCGTAGCCTATACGCTTTTCTAGGACAAAAGGGCGTGTACACGCGCAAACGCGGTCTTGACCGCGCTACGGAGAAGGAACTTCTTTTCAAACATATTAAAGACAACGACAAAGTAGGTAGTAAACTAGATGAACTCATGCAGGTGCTTCCAGCACGGACTACAAGGCAGGTTCGATATTTATTGCAAGAATTAAAAGACGAGGGACGGATTCACCCTGTCGGGCGCACTCAAGCGTCTCGCTGGCGCTGTGGGGCGGAGCCAGATGGAAAAGATGGGAACTAGATTGGACAATTTGTCCAATGTTTTGGCTAATGTTTTGTCTAATAGAAGCCCTCACCCCCAACCCCCTCTCCCAAGTTTGGGAGAAGGGGCGAAGGCGCGGTATGTAGAACTTGTCTGCGT
>JAPLCR010000446.1 GCA_026392135.1 Armatimonadota bacterium | reverse complement strand
TGGATTTGGCGGCGGTGGCTCTACTCTACCTCTTTCTGGCGCGGTACATGAGCAAGCATATTCGCATGATGCCGACGTTTCGCTGGTTGGAGTGGAAAACGCTGATACATGGCGGCACGCCGTTCCTTGTGAACGAGATGAATGCGCAACTCTACGATTTCGTGACTATCGCCCTGCTCATGCGCTTTACCAATGAGGCGACGGTGGGTGTCTACTCTCAGGCGATTAAGTTTCAGGGAACGTTTCTCTTTGTTCCTGTAGCGATTGCAACGGCGATGTTGCCGTTTCTGGCGCGGCTCGCCGACAAAACAAACGAAGTAGACAAAGCCGATTTTCGCGTGATGCAACAGCGCACTCTCGTCGTGATGATAGCGACGAGCCTTCCTGTAGCGACGATGGTTTTCATGCTGGCGCACCCCGTTTGCCACCTGCTTTTCGGGCATAAACTGCTTGCAGGAGTGCCGGGCGTGCTACAGATAAGTGCGATAAATCTGCTTCCGCTCTACCTGCTAACGGTCTTCTATCGGTTTCTGGTGGCACAACGCAAGAACGGGATTTGGAGCGTGTTTCTGACGGGAACGGTACTACTGAACGGGGTGCTGTGCTACACTCTGATACCGTTGGCGCGTGATCGTTGGCAGAACGCTTCGATGGGCGCGGCGCTCTCATCAATGATAGCCGAGTATATTACGATGTTTTTCGCGCTCTTTTTGCTACGGATAAACCCATTTCAGAGGGAGACCTTCGGAAGTATAGTGAGAACGGTATTCGCTACTGCGGTCATGGGCGCAGTTATCTGGAAGTTGCGCGACGTATTCGTGCTGGTTCCTGCGTTTGTAGGTGGCATAGTTTTTATTGTGTTGGCGTGGAAACTGAAGATACTAGGCGCGGAGGAACAGTCGAAATTAGTCGAACTTTTCCGCCGAAAGTTGGGACGATTCTTGCCGGGGAGGTAGGCTTGTCGCCTTGTAGCGACAGGCGAGACGAAACAAGGACAATCAAAACAGTATGCGGCTACTAGGCATAAAAATCAATTTCGACTACAACTCGGAGACGCGAGTCTTCGCCACCCTGCTACACCATCGGCGCGGGCGTTATGACGCATCCGTGATATACAACTGCTGGGAGGGTAGTTCGCAGGGTGTGGAGAGGTTCGAGGACTTCGCCGAGGCGGAGACGTGGCGCGTGGACACAGGGTGGAGACCCAACCCCGAAGGCAAGCGTTCGCTCGTCGGGAAAGCGGTCTCAACGGCGCGAATACACGCTAGTCTGCCCAAACTACTCAAGCGCGTAGCGGAGTTCGACCCCGACGTTATCTACTCCTGTCAGCAGAAGTACGACTGCCTCGTAGCCAGTTACCTAGCCGAAAAATTGAAGCGCCCGCAGATAATTCACCTTCACTACGTGCCGGGACCTTGGCTAGGTCAACAGGCGATGGAGCAACTCAAGAAGGTGGAACACGTCGTTACCGTCAGCGATTTTATACGCCACCTCGCTATACGGCACGGCGTACACCGCGACCACGTCTCTACCGTTCGCAACGTTATGCCGATATTCCCGCCCGTTGCAGCCGCGAAGCGACTAGAGATACGCGCCGCGCTCGAAATACCCGCCGATGCGATGGTCATTGGCAATGTGGGACGCTTGACGGCGGGAAAGGGACACGCGGACACGATAAACGCCTTCGCGAAAATCTCGAAAGCGTTTCCAGACGCGCATCTCGTCATTGTGGGCGGCGGCGACCTCGAAACGAACCTACAAGCGCAAGCGGCGGCGTTGAAACTTAAAGAGCGCATCCACTTTGCAGGCGTTCGTTCAGATGTACCAGAGTTGCTAGGCAGTTTCGACATCTTCATACACCCTACGCGCATGGATCCCGCCCCCCTCGCGGTTTTGGAGGCGTGTTCCTCCGGGCTTCCTGTGCTAGCGTATGAGGAGGGCGGAGTCTGTGAGTTCATAGAGAACGGGCGAACAGGGTTGCTAACTCCGCCCGAAAGCGTAGACGGCTTAGCGCGTTCTATGGTAGCACTGCTAAAAGTGCCCGAACAGGCGAAAGCGATGGGGCAGGCTAGTCGAGAACGTGTCGCTACTCGCTTCCGTCCCGAAGACGTGGGAGTAGAGTTTGCGGACCTATTAGAAAGAGCGTTGCCATGAAAATATGCGTCCTCGACCCCGGACTTCAAACACAAGACGGCGCTCCCAGCACGAACCTTGGCGACCTGATAATTCAGGATGCGGTAAGCCGTGAAATAGCCCGACTCTTTCCCGACGCGGAAAAATATCACTACGCCACGCACTCCCCGCTAACAAAAGAGCGCCTAGCCTCTCTTAGTCAAATGGATGTCATACTCGTAGGCGGAACCAACCTCCTCACGTCGCGATTTCGCCCATGGAACCGCTGGAATGATACCTACCAGTGTTGGAGTAACCAGTGGAGTATTAACCTGCTCGAAGCGATGAAGATACGTTGCGCCGTTCTGC
>JAPLCR010000533.1 GCA_026392135.1 Armatimonadota bacterium | reverse complement strand
GGACGGTCTTCCCTCCGTCTTCGCCGACAAACGGGTGAAAGACAACAAAGAACAGGAAGCTCTCACCGACCAACTGTACCAGCAGATAGGGCAACTCAAGGTCGAACTGGACTGGCTTGAAAAAAGTCAGGACACCTCAATTGACGCTCTGCGCCAACCGGTCGAACGCGGACATCCTTCGATTTCCATTTCGCGCCAGTGCGAACTGCTGGGTCTGTCGCGTTCTGGTTTCTATTATGAACATAAAGGCGAGAACGATCTCAATCTCTTGCTGATGCGCTGGATAGACCTGGAGTATACCGCGTATCCGTTCTTCGCCTACCGTAAAATGGCGCGACGGCTACGGGACGCGGGATACCTCGTCAACAAGAAGCGCATACAGCGTTTGATGCAGGTGATGGTTCCCATCCAAACACCAGTCGTCCCGCCCCGGAGACCCCTGTCTATCCGTATCTTTTGCGCGGAGTTGAGGTAGCGCGTGTCAACCAGGTTTGGAGTTGCGACATCACCTATATTCCCATACCGAAGGGGTTTGTCTGCGAGAGAGAATATGGGCGGTGACTAGGCTACCCTCCCGCGAACAGCCGCTTCCGCGCTTCCAGTTGCCCCTGCTTTTCGCGCCAATCGTTCAGGCGTTGGCGTTCGACAGCGACGACCTCAGCGTTCGCCCGCTCAATGAAACTCGGATTGCCAAGTTTGCCTTCGCAACGGGCTATCTCCTTGGCAATAGACTGCAACTCCTTCTCAATACGCTCCAACTCCTTGCCCATGTCCAGCGTGTCGCCAATCTCAAGCAGTATCTCCGCGCCCGTGATGGGCGTACCTACCCATTTGCCGCCTTGAGGAGCCGTTTCGCTGACCGTAAGCGGTTCGCTGAGTCGCGCCAGCTCTTGAATCAGCGCGGCGTTCGCGGTTAGTGCCTCCGCAACTTCGGGACGCGAAACCACCGCCGCCGCCTGCAAGCGCGTACCGGGCGGGATGTTCAGCTCCGCTTTCAGGTTGCGGAGGGCGCGGGTCGCTTCGATGGTCGTTTCGATAGCGGCGGTAGCCTCCGGCGAGTCCCACGCGGGATTGACCTGCGGGTAGGGGGCGAGGCAGATGGTCTCTCCCTGATGCGGAATGACCTGCCAAATCTCCTCCGTGATGAAGGGAATCATGGGATGCAGGAGGCGCAGAGCCGTCTCCAAAACGAAGACCAGCGTATTCTGAATAGTAGAGCGGGCTTCGCCCTCCGAACGTAGGCGCGGCTTCGCCATCTCCAGATACCAGTCGCAGTAGTCGTCCCACAGGAAGCGATAGAGGGCGCGGGTTGCGTCGTCCATGTCGTAGGTCGCGAGGTGCTTGTTCACTTCACCGATGGTCGCGTTGAGGCGAGAGAGTATCCAGCGGTCGGCGGAGGTCAGGTTTTCAGCGGCGGGAAGTTCGCCCGTCACACTGTCATCGAGGTTCATCATCACAAAGCGGGAGGCGTTCCACAGTTTCGTGCAGAAACTACGCGCTAACTCCGTGCGCCCTTCGCTGTAGCGGATGTCCTGATTCATGCCCGCCTGTTGGAGCAGGGAGAAGCGCGTCGCGTCCGCCCCGAACTTCTCAATCAGGTCGATGGGGTCTACGCCGTTGCCCTTGCTCTTGCTCATGCGTTCGCCCTTCGCGTCCAGCACCGTAGCATGGATATACACGTCGCGGAAGGGAATGACGGCGCGACTACCCTTGTGCGGTATGCTGACGCTCTCCGGCGCGTCGTCGCGTTGCACGAAGTCCAGCCCCGTCATAATCATACGCGCCACCCAGAGATAGAGAATCTCCTGCGCCGTCGAGAGCAAATCGGTGGGGTAGAAGGTATCGAGGTCGGCTCCGCCTGAGGGCCAGCCTAGCGTGGCGTGGGGCCAGAGACCGGACGAG
>JAPLCR010000557.1:13364-13784 GCA_026392135.1 Armatimonadota bacterium | reverse complement strand
GGAGTTGGTCGATAGTAGGGAGAGAGCTAGCTGACATCATTTTTCTCTATACGAACAGAGTATGGAAAAGATTCCCATAACCCTGAACTCTTACCAAGGTATTTACATGATGCAGATAGGGTTGCATAGGTGAGATTCAAACCGTAGGTGTCTGCCAAGACTTGCAGTTTGGCAATTAGGCGAAGCGTTTGGGCATTGCCCTCAAATTCCAAAAAGTCGTTGGACTGCTGAGGCGTGAAGTTTTTAATCTTATCAATCTCATCACCCTTATTACCAATTTTCTTTTGGAACCAAGTCTTGATTGCTTCCTCGCCAGAATGCCCGAAGGGTGGATTTCCTATATCGTGAATCAAACCACAAGTAGCCGCTATTGTGCTAATCTGACTTGGATAGTCCAAACCCGTTGCGAGGGTGCCTTCC
>JAPLCR010000557.1:9411-13300 GCA_026392135.1 Armatimonadota bacterium | reverse complement strand
CTGAATCGTGCGGTTCCAACGGAAAGACTTGCGCTTAATCTTGAAGCCGACGAACAGGAGTAGAAAATACAGCCCTGTTGTAATCGCGCTCTAATTCCGTACGAGAATCTCCGACATAACTCTCGGATTGTCTACGACGTTCTAGATTCAATAACTTTTGCCATTCCATCATCTTCTCACCACCTCCTCATCACGGATATTCAAAGCCTGTCTCTCAATTAGGTCTCTCTAACTCTACTCAAATTATGTCACTCAATCAAGGGGTGTGAATACGGCACTAGAGAACAAATTTTGTCAACTACTACGGTCTCTCGCACCGCAACAGCCCGTACACCACGCTATCCACTAGCGCAAGCCAACTCGCCTCTATCACGTTTGTAGATACGCCCACCGTACTCCACTCTTCGTCGCCGCCCGAACTGTTGATGATGACGCGCACCTTCGCGGCGGTTCCCTCCTGCGTATTGATGACGCGCACCTTGAAGTCGGTCAGTTTGATGCCGTCTAGTTCAGGATAGAACTTCGTGAGCGCCTTACGTAGTGCGCCGTCTAGCGCGTGAACGGGCCCATCCCCCTCTGAAACGACGTGCCGCTCCTCGCCGCCTACGTCCAGTTTAACGGTGGCTTCGGTGATGGTCTCCTCGTCGCCCCTCTTCTCTACGATACAGCGAAACCCCTTGAGTGTGAACAGCGTGCGGAAGGTTCCCGTCGCCTGCATAAGCAGTAGGTCGAAAGACCCCTCTGCGCCCTCATAACTGTACCCCTCGTGTTCGCGCTTCGTGATAAGGTTCAGCAAAGCCCGCGCTTTCGGCGACTTCCTGTCCATCTCAATACCGCGCTCGGCGGCTTTCCCCGCGATACTGCTACCCCCCGCGAGTTCTGAGATAAGCAGTCGGCGCGAATTGCCCGCCAGTTCCGGGTTGATATGCTCATAACTTGCGCCTTTTAGCACCGCATCCGCATGAACGCCGCCCTTATGCGCGAAGGCACTACGCCCGACATAAGCCGCCCGCGAGTTGTGAATTAGGTTTGCAACCTCGTCCACGTACTGTGAAAGCCCCGTCAAATGCTCCAGAGATGCCTCTTTCAGGCAGTCGTAGCCCATTTTCAGGCAGAGGGTCGCCACTATCGGCACGAGGTTGCAGTTGCCGCACCGCTCGCCGTAGCCGTTTATCGTCCCCTGAACGTGCATAGCCCCCTCGCGTACCGCAGAAATGGCGTTCGCGACAGCGCACTCCGCGTCATTATGGGTGTGAATGCCGACAAGAGCGTCGGGAAGTGCCTCCCGTACGGTTCGCACGATCTCTGAAACCTCATGGGGAAGGGTTCCACCATTTGTGTCACAGAGTACGAGACGGTCAGCACCTCCCGCCAGCGCACCACGAAGGCAGTCTAGCGCGTAGTCGGGTTTCGCCTTATAGCCGTCGAAAAAGTGTTCCGCGTCGTATATAACCGTTGGTACGGTCTGCTTGAGAAACGCGACGCTGTCCTGTATCATCACAAGGTTCTCTTCGAGCGTAGTGCGGAGCGCGTAGAGTATATGCTCTTCCCAACTCTTCCCGAAGATGGTGACGACGGGAACCTCCGCTTTGAGTAGTTTTTGGAGCTGCGCATCCTCTTGCGGCGGAATACCAGCGCGGCGCGTGCTACCGAACGCCGCAAGTTTCGCCCGCTTGAGTTTCACGCTCTTCATTCGCTCAAAGAACTCTTCGTCCTTTGGGTTCGAGCCGGGCCAGCCGCCCTCAATGAAGTCTACGCCAAACTCGTCCAGCTTTCGCGCAATGCGAATCTTATCCTCGACGGTAAAGTTAATCCCCTCCCCTTGCGAACCGTCGCGGAGGGTGGTGTCGTAGATTTCGATTCGTTGTCGCTGACTTGCTGGATTGCTCACGGAATTTACCTTTCTTGGTTCTATCCTCTCCTCTCTTTGGAATGAGGGAGGTATTTTCACACGCTTTAGAGATACCAAAACTACGCTTACAATGCGATTTCGCCACGCTCGCCTGTGCGGATGCGAACCGCCTCCTCAACCTCGGAGACGAATATCTTGCCGTCCCCTATCTCACCCGTCTGCGCGGAGGCGAGTATCGCCTCTACAACGTCTTCGGCGCGGTCATCGGAGACCACAATCTCAATTTTGATTTTGGGAAGCAGGTTCACGATGTAGGTGTTGCCGCGATATTTCTCAGTACGCCCGCGCTGACGACCATAGCCGCGCACATCCGCCACCGTCATGCCTACGACCCCGATTTCGGAGAGCGCTTCCTTCACTTCGTCTAATTTGTGAGGGCGAATATACGCCTCAACTTTCTTCATGCGTCCGCTCCTCTACAGAGTCTACAGCGTCGCGATAGCGCAAAAGCTTTGCAGGAACCCCCGCCACAATCGCGTTCGCAGGAAACGACTTCGTGACCACCGCCCCCGCCCCCACCCAAACGTTGTTCTCCAACACGACTCCGCCTATCACCATTGCCCGCACCCCGATAGTCACGTCGTCGCGAAGTTCGGGAACGCCCGTATCTGTCTCGCCAATAACCACAGCGTGCGTTATCGAAAGATTGCGTCCTGCGATGAGTTTGCTGTTGAGTAGAATACCTCCGTAGTGGTCTATACGCAGCCCCGCGCCAATCGTCGTCGTGCGCGGAATCTCTATCTGCAACAGAAACCTGACTAGGTTGTAGAGAACGTAGTAGAGCAGTGCGGCGAGTTGTCGGAGTATTGGAATGCGGCAGGTGAACATTGTCCACTGTCCGAAACGATATACCACCACCGCCGCTAAGCCGGGATGCGCGTAGGACTGGCTAACGAGGCGACGCAAAAACCGAAATGACCAAGGGCGTATCTCAGCGCCTGCGTAACGAACCATGTCCGCAGTGAAGGTGTGCCACAGGTTTTTGCCCCGGTCTTCCGGTCTCATACGCCCTTTTTCTAACCGTTAAGTTGCGCGATAACCGCGTCGGTCATGGCTCTGCTTCCCACCGTAGCCTCGCCCGTAGAGGCGATATCCCCAGTGCGAATCCCTGCGGTAAGAACCGCCGCCACTGCGTTGTCAATCTCGTCCGCTGCTCTGTCTTCGCCAAGAGAGTAGCGAAGCAGGAGCGCAAGCGAAAGGATAGTCGCCAGCGGATTCGCCACGCCCTTACCCGCAATGTCCGGCGCGGAGCCATGTATCGGCTCATAGAGTCCGAAGGTTCCCGTAGCGGTCTGGCGCGTACCAAGACTCGCCGACGGCAACATCCCCAAACTTCCTGTCAGCATGGCGGCTTCGTCGCTCAAGATGTCTCCAAACATATTCTCGGTGACGATTACATCAAACTGTTTGGGATTTCGTACGAGTTGCATAGCGCAGTTATCTACAAGTAGGTGCGATAGCTCCACGTCGGGGTACTCTTTCGCGATTTCGATAACCACTTCTCGCCAGAGGCGCGAGGTCTCCAACACGTTGGCTTTATCCACTGAGCAGAGACGTTTACCGCGTTTTCGCGCTGCCTCGAACCCGATACGCGCTATCCGCTCTATCTCAGGGCGGGTATAGACGCAGGTGTCTACCGCCCTATTGCCGTTGTCTTCGCGACCTTTTGGCTGTCCGAAATAGATACCGCCCGTCAGTTCGCGCACGACGAGAATATCTAGCCCGCCCTCAATGAGTTCGCTTTTGAGCGAAGAGGCGGAGGCTAATGCAGGAAAGAGTGTGACAGGACGCAGGTTCGCGAACAGCTCCAACTCTTTGCGTAGCGGCAACAACGCTCCGACTTCGGGGCGCAGTGTCGCGGGCTGAACGTTATCCCATTTCGGTCCCCCGACGGCTCCCAACAGAGTTGCATCGCAGGATTTGCAGAGCGCGAGGGTCTCAGGCGGCAGGGGGTTTCCGGTTACGTCGTAGGCGACT
>JAPLCR010000557.1:0-9386 GCA_026392135.1 Armatimonadota bacterium | reverse complement strand
TCTTCCCAGGTCAAATCTAAATTGTGGCGTGTCTTGACGACCTCTAGAACCCGCAATGCCTCATTGACGATTTCGGGTCCGATGCCATCACCCGCAAGAACGGCTATACGTGGCAATGTCTACTCCTCGTGTATAAAATATAGGCACTACTATTATACTGGAAAGCGATGAATAAGGGATAGGGGATCAGGGGAATAGAAGAAGAAAGCATACCAACGGTAGTATTGAGAGTACACCCAAAAATTAGCGTGCCACACACTCCTTACAGTACAGGGCAGGAGAAGGCATTAGGAATATTGGTGATACTACTGACGATGGACGGCTTTTGCGGAACAAGGCAGGGCTTGATTTCTGAGCATTTACCCTTCCTTTTGTGAAAAGGAAGGGTTAGAATAGAGGGATGTATGAGCCCTACTACAGTTCAAAAGCGAGATTGGGAGGCGGCAGAATGCTTAAACCGTCGCTTTGCGAACACGACACGCGCACGCCTTGTACTCAGGGATTTTTGATACTGGGTCGAGGGCGCGAATCGTCAGCAGGTTCGCGGATTTCTCGTCTGCCCAGTGATACGGAATGAAGACCGTATCCTCGCGAATAGTCTTGACCACGTTCGACTGAAGAGTTACGCTACCGCGTCGAGTCTCCACCGTTACCCAGTCCTTTGGGTGTATCCCCAGCCTCTCAGCAAGGGTAGGATGGATTTCACATAAGGGTTCAGGATACTGGTCAAGCAAACCTCCTATTCGGCGCGTCTGCGTGCCGCTCAGATACTGGCTCACCACGCGCCCCGTCGTGAGAACAATAGGATACTCTGCATCGGGGACTTCTGCGGGGGGCTTCCACTCCACCGTGTTGAAGTGCGCTTTCTTGTCGGGCGTAAAGAACTTTTTGTCCTCGAAAAGGCGCGGTGTTCCCGGATGGTCAAGCGATGGGCAGGGCCAGAAGACCCCCTGCTGTTTCTCAATTTTGTCGTAGGTTACGCCAAAGTAGTCAGCAGTCCCCCCCTTACTTGCGACGCGAAGTTCATTGAAAATATCCTCCGGACACTTATAAGGGAAGTACTGTCCCCTCCCAAGCCGACCTGCAATATCGAGCAGTATCTCCCAATCGGTACGCGCCATTCCGGGAGCGTCCACCGCTTTCCGTAGCCGAATGATGCGCCCTTCCGCGCTTGTGGAGGTTCCCTCGTCCTCTTCATGCAGCGAACCGGGTAGCACTATGTCGGCATGACGCGCCGTCTCGCTCAGGAAGAAATCTATCACGGAGTAGTGTTCGAGGCGGCTGAAAGCCTCTTTCGTGAAGGTTGCATCGGGTAACGAGACTACCGGATTAAAACAGAGTGACAGTAGCCCCTTTATCTCTCCTGCGTGCATCGCTTCGATAATCTCTTGCGCCGTCAAGCCCTTGTGCGGCATCTCCTCTTCCGCTATCTTCCAAACCTCCGCGATATACTTGCGGTGTTCCAGGTTTTCAATGTCGCGATTGCCGGGTAGCTGGTCGCACTTATGCCCGTGTTCGCGCCCTCCCTGCCCATTTCCCTGCCCTGTTATCGTGCCGTAGCCGCACCCCGGACGACCAATGCGCCCCGTTGCGAGAACGAGATTAATACACGAAAGCACGTTCTCCACGCCCTGCGTATGGTGTTCGATACCCCGCGCATGGAGCAGAAAACTGGTCTTTGCAGGTCCCCACATCTCTGCCGCCCGAACGATAAGGGCGGGGTCTACTCCCGCCATCTCTCCTGCGACTTCAGGCGTGTACTTCGCCACTGCGTCGCGGAGGTCTTCAAAGCCCGTAGTGTAGTTCTCAATGAAGTCTCTGTCTATCCAACCCCGCTCAATCACGACGTGCAGAATTCCGTTCATAAGCGCGGTATCGCCACCCGGACGCACCGGAATGTGCAAATCGGCAGTACGAGCAAGCGGAGTCACGCGGGGGTCAATCATTATCAGTTTTGCGCCACGATCTCTCGCCCGCCAGATGTAGTCGGTGGTTATAGGAGCACACTCCGCCACGTTTGCGCCCGTCACGATAATCACATCCGCGAGAGGAATATCGTCCCAGTAGTTCGCGGCGCGGTCTATCCCGAACGCCTTTTTGTTCCCAGCTCCAGCCGAAACCATGCAGAGCCGACCGTTGTAGTCGAGGTTGCGGGTCTGTAGCGCGACACGGGCGAACTTCCCGACAAGGTAGGACTTCTCATTCGAGAGCGATACGCCGGAGAGCATAGCGAAGGCGTGCTTTCCATGCTCCTGCTGAATACGCTTGATCTCAGAAACGGTCTTGCCCAACGCCTCATCCCACGAGATATTCACGAACCCGCGCTCAGTGCACTTCATAGGAGAGAGTAGCCTGTCCGGGTGTTCGTTCTGCATATAGCGCTTGATACCCTTGGGGCAGAGTTTCCCGCGGTTAAAGGGGAAGTCTTCACGCGGCTCGAACCCGATAACCTTGTTGTCCTTGACTTTTAGGTTTATGCCGCACTGTTGACCGCAGAAACAGCAGTGCGTTGCGACGAGTTTGTCGGGTTCGCCTACATTCTGCCAGCCGCCGGGAGGCGTTCGCTGTGCGGTGGGTCCAAACGTGTGAACAAGTTCTTCTGTGGAGAGCGGTGGTTTCGCCATGCTTTTTCTTCCTAAAGATAGCCGGAGCCGCCAATGGCTTCCAGTTGATTGAGCGCCAGCATCTTGCGACGGCAGGCGGGGCAGATGTCCTGATAGTGCGTCCCATCCTCAAATTGGGGTTCTAACCCCAACTGTTCCATGACGACTTTGAGGTCTTCTACGTGCATAAGAGAGGCGAAAGGCATTTGACAACGGGCGCAGACCGCCTGCTCCCCGGCTCGCCCCGCGTCTTTGTAGAACTGAACCCCCAAATTCGCCGGACGCTGAAAGATATGAAAAAACTTTCCGAAAGGCAGGTAAATCAGCGTAATAATGACGCTGAAGGCGTGTAGCAGTGCGATAAAACTGTAGGAGTGCCCGTGCATCCATATCGCGCTAACCGTGAGCATCAGCCCCGTCACGCAGACCGCGAACAGCATTATCAGGGGCAGGAAGTCCATTGTAAAGGTCTGTACGCTCATCGCGCCCTTATCGGACATACGCCGCTTCATGGCTATCGCCATGCCAATAATTATGGCTACCGCGCAGAAGTCTAGCACATGGAACGTTATCCAACCGACGAGCGAGTAGGCGGGAAAGCGTCCCGCGCTCTTACCCAACACCATTGCGAGATAGAAAGAGGGATCCGTTGGATCAGCCTCGAAGTGTATCCAGCCAAACACGAGCGGGAACGTAACCGCTACCGCCACCATACAGCCCCACGACATCAGAAAGTGCGCCAGCCAACGCTTATGGTCGCGATACCCTATGAAGCGTTGTAAGGCGATGTTGCTTACAAGGAGTTTTATCAGTTGGATCGAGTTAGGCAAAACGTGTGAGGGGCGTAGCAAAAGTTGCCAGCCCCTTCGCCAGTACATCGCCGTCGGCGGCTTTTGAAGCCACACCGAGTAGCGGTACACGATTCCGAACGTTGCAAAGATCGTCGCGCTTGTGTAGGCGATAAGGGCGGGGTCGAAGCGCGTCAAGCGTCCCGACCCCAGATAGATAGCCGCGATAAGCAGAATGACGGCGACTACTCCATTACGCAACCCCTTGCTGTCCATTTGAGAAAGCATTCGTCTCCTCCTCTACGCCTGAGCGGGCTGTGCGTTGGTTCCGCTTTCCGGACGCAAAAAGACCTTCTGGTTCAGAACAAAACAGACACCGCAGAAGACGTCGAGGAGGAGGAAGCCGAGCGCGTAAGCCCCCGTCTGTGTCTTGATAACGCCGAGAAGTAGCGGGGGGAAGAAGCCGCCCAAACCGCCCACAGCGCCTACCAGCCCTGTCACCGTGCCCGTGTCTTTGGTGAAATGTTGCGGAACCAACTTGAACACCGCGCCATTGCCTAACCCCACACACGCCGCCACGCCCAACGCGCCAACCGTAAACGGAAGGATAGTCACGGTAGTCATGCCGAGCGCCAGTAGCCCCGCGCCCGCAAATACAAACCTAAGAATGTTCGCGCCGCCATGCTTGTCGCTCAACCAGCCCCCAATCGGGCGCATTATCGTCGCTACAAGCACGAAGCCCGCAACGCGCAAGCCCGCGTCCTCTTTGGTGACATGGAATATCTCCTGTAGCAGTTTGGGTAGCCCGATACTCAACGCGACAAACCCGCCGAAGGTCACAAAGTAAAACAGTGCGAGGAGCCACGCAAGCGGTTGCGTCCCCAGTACCTTGAGCATCTCCTTAAAGGGTTTTGGTTGCACTTTGACAGGAGCATTTCGCGCAAACAGGAGAAACACTATCCCGTAAATTAGAGCGATAAGCGCAAAAACACGAAATGTCGCCTGCCAACTTCCCAACGTGCGAGTAAGCAGGGGAACCCCGAAGAGCGCGAGGCTCTGTCCGATGTTTCCCGCGCCGTAGATACCCAGCGCAAGCCCCTGCTGTTGCGGCGGAAACCACTTCGAGGTGAATGCTACACCAACGGAGAACGACGTACCCGCCATGCCCAAAAACAGTGCCCAGAACATCATCTCCTGATAGGTCGTCGTGGTAGTGAGCATATAGGCGGGTAGCGCGATAAAGAGGAGAAGCGCGCCAAACACAATGCGCCCCCCAAACTTATCTGCCAGCATCCCCATCGGTAGGCGAATTATCGAACCAAGTAGGACGGGGGTCGCAATAAGCCCCCATACCTGCCACTCTGTCAGGTGAAGGGTCGTCTGAAAACTCTTCGCCAACGGCGCAATCATGCCCCATACGGCGAATGAGATAGCGAAAGCGATGGTTGATAGCGTCAATGCTAACTTGGAACCCTGTTGGTTCATTTCTGTCCCTCATTTCTGTCGTATCTATTCACGTAGACCAGAAGTCGAAGATTTAACGCAAAACACCCACAAGAGGCGAGGAAGGTCGGCGCGGCGAGGGCTGTTTTGCCGCCCATATACTCCTCTAGCGCAATAGTGAGTAGCCAGAGTTGGATGAGAAACACGGTAAGTATCATAATCATGATACTGGTGACACCCTGCACTCTCTGCTCCATCTGCGCCTGTTCCGGCGAAATTCTTCTCATGCCTCCTGCTCCCCTTCCGCGAATATCTTACCGTCCTTTACACTCAAGTGAATACGCGGCAACGGACGGGGCGGTGGTCCTTCCAGCACTGCGCCAGTCTTCGCATCAAACGCGCCATTGTGACAGGGACACTCTAGCCTCTCCGAGTCCGCGGCATAGTGAACGGGGCAACTGAGATGCGTGCAACGCTGTTTGTAGGCGACATAATCGCCTGTTTTGAGGCGAATGAGCATAGCAGGGTCATCGTTCGTAGGATAGCGAAACAGCTTCACCTGTCCGGGTGCAAGGTCTTCCACGCGCCCTATCTCTACAGCCGAGGCGGACTGTTGCGCGGTCTGATACTTGCGTAGAAGAAAATAGCTATTACCTGCGACCATCGCGCCCGACACCAGAACGAGGAAGCGAGTGAAATCGCGCCGCGTGATATAGTTGTCCGCCCCCCATGCAATAGGGAAATCTTCGCGCCACTTGGTGCTCTTATTTGCACTCATAACCGCGTCTCCTCTCTCTTCCTAATGGCAATACTGCCTAGTCGAACGTCTATCTTCACAGGTTCGTTTAGTGCTGCTGAACCGCTCGCCTCCGGCATGACCATATACACGTTTGTAGTAACTACCTGCTTGCCAAACCTCCACTGATTAACAAGTCCCCCTTTTCTACGCCCCTTCCACTCCTCAAGCGAGCCAAAGTAGAGTGCCTCCGATGGGCAGACTGTCGCACACATGGGGCGCTTTCCGATAGAGGTTCGGTCATAACACATATCGCACTTCATCATCTGGTCGGCTTCCACAAGGTATTTGGGAACGCCGAACGGACAGGCGAGTACGCAGTTCTGACAGCCGATACAACGGGGCTTGAGGGAGGTCTGAACTACCCCATCAGCGTTCTGCTTTATCGCATCGGCGGGGCATACCTGAGCGCAAGTGGGGTTTTCGCAGTGCATACAGACCTGCGGGGTGGTCTGAACCGTGGTTTCGCGGTCAATATACTCCAAGTGTATCATGGAGACTCCGCGATGAGTTCCACACTCCGCGCAACCTTGCACACAGGCTTGACAGCCTATGCAACGCGCTGGGTCTATGATGAATACGTTCTCCAATAGACACCTTTCTAGTCACACTCTACAGTGAGTGAACACAGTGTACTGACTCACACAAACATATATTAGATATGAATGTCTTCTTGTCTTTTATTATAACACTAAGCGCAAATCAATGTCAACTCCTCAACGCGGAGCTTTCAATTTTTATTTCGTATCGCAAAAGGCTTTCCCTACACTTATCAGAGAGGGGGACTGAACCGATAAGGAGGTATCATGAGCAATCTACCTACCTACCAAACTTCAATACCAGAAACTGCTACTCCTAAAGTCATAGAAGGAGTTCCCAACTTTGTGTCCGGGCAAACGGAGTACTATATCGAAGATAGATTAGTTGGTACGCGTTGTTTTGACGAAGATGGGAGTTGCGACATGGAAATTTCTTATCGCAATGGAGTTATGCACGGATGGTACTATACGTTTCATACACCAACACAACTTATGTCGGCAGAGCCGTGGGAGAGTGGTCTCGTTCATGGAACCGCCTATCAGTGGGATAGGCAGGGCAACCTTATTGGTCAATACACGATGGAGCATGGCACAGGGCTTGACCTCTGGTGGCATGAGAACTTTGAGACAGAGGGACACCACTTGAGTGAAGCCTACCACTACCAGAATGGACTACGGCATGGATACGAGTGGTCGTTCAGTGAAGGGGGTTTACACAGAGAGGTGCCTTGGTTCGAGGGAAAACAGCACGGTGTTGAGCGTCACTGGAATTTTAACGGCAGACTTCGGCGCGGCTATACTCAGTACTGGTTAGGCGGTGTTCAAGTGAAGAGACCAGAGTACCTTCGCGCCGCGAAAACCGACAGTACCCTACCTCCCTTCCGCGCAGAGAACAATCTACCCATTCGCGAACTCCCACCAGAGATACAGAAGCACCTCCCGCCCCGTGATGCTTAGGTGATATATGGTAATGAATACGCAAACCCTCTTTGTGTACGTGCTGGGCTATTACGATGCAGGACAGCCTACGCGTCTGCGCTCTCCTCTACCATTCGCGCAAAATAGGCGTGCACACGGTTATCATCCGTAAGTTCAGGGTGAAAGGCGATGGCAAGCCGACTATCTTGCCTAACTGCAACTACTTTGTCTCGGAATAGCGATAAAACCTCTACTCCCGCGCCAAACTCAGTTACATACGGAGCGCGAATAAAGACACCATGCACTATGGTGTTCTCCTCACGCGCTAGGCGAAACGGAATATCCGTCTCAAAGCTCTCTACCTGCCTACCGAAAGCGTTGCGTGCAACGACAATGTCCATGAGTTGGAGCGAGGGCTGTTCTGGGCGATCTTGTATTCGATTCGCGAGCATGATCATGCCCGCACACGTTCCGAAGAGAGGCATTCCGAGAGCTGCACGCTGTTTAATATTCGTGTCCAGCCCAATACGAGCAAGCAGTTTCCCAAGAGTAGTACTCTCCCCACCGGGGATAACAAGGGCGTTTACCCTATTAAGGTCTTGTTTTGTGCGAACCTCCGCAGTCCTCCAGCCAAGCCCCTCGAAAACCTTTTTATGTGCGTCAAAGTCGCCCTGTAGAGCGAGCAAACCAATCGTTTTTTGTGCGGTAGTCATAATAAAGATTATACCTCACTACCAATTCGTCAATGAAATACTGTCACGTTTTGCAGCAAGATACGTCTAATAAAGTATAGCAAAGACAGAGAGTACACTGCCCAATGAAGATAGGCTTACTGGAAAATTGTCTGTTTCCGTTCTGTGTCACGCCTCCCGCCAAACGAGGGGTCGTTCTGTTGTGCCTACTCTCCTCTCTTGCCGTCTCCTCTATTTCGCTACAAGCACAGCGGAACCGCCGTCTCTCTCAACTCCAACGGACAGAGTGACCCTTTTGGAGGTCAGCATAGCGTAGTGTTAGGGCAGAAGCACGACATGATTTTTGGACAGAATGTACGAGGTCCGTACCGCCTCAGCTGGAAGAAAACTCGCCCCTACAGTGAGCAAGTGCGTATCGCCGGGCAGTTGATGGCTAGAGACTTAGACTACACCATAGACGAAGATGCTGGCGTTCTACAGTTCGCCTACCCAATCTCCGCCAAAGACTTTCTTGAAGTTACCTACGGAGTTGATATTGTAGGCGCAGAGCAGAACAAAGGGGTTGCAAGCTCACCCTTCATCTGGAAACTTCTACAAAACAGTCAATCGAATCTCACCCTCCTTGTGCGCCCCGGTACTACAGATGGCTACGAGGCACAAGCCGCCTCTTACCTACAGTACACGCAGGGGTTGAGGTGGAACAAAAATTCTCAACTTACCACAGGAATTTTTTTGGATATGCGTGGCGGAGACTGGCTGGATCGAGGCGGAGTGAAGGTAGCCAACTCCACGCAAGGGAAAAACTCGGAAGTCGGCTTCTCCTACAGCAGAGCGGGGGCACTCTTCACACAAGGAGACTTGACGGGCTTGACCGCAGGGCGCGAAGTCATGGAGTTTGGAGGGACGTTCAACCCTACGAAATACCTAAAAATCGCCTCTACTTACCGCTATACCACGGAGCTACTTAACCCTCAAAAGGGCGGTGGTAAAGGAGCTGTTACTCGCGAAACCGAAAACTCACTCACTCAGAACCTACCGCAGAACAACGGGACAGTCTCGACAGGGCGTACTGAGACGGTGACATCAACACCTGATGGCAACTCTACCACTACCGTTAATGACTCGGCAAAGGTGAGCGGAAGCCTCTCGAAGCGGTTTCAGGCGAATATAGGCTTCGAATCGCAGACGGTACTTGTGAAAGGAAGCGACGACAAACAGTACGCTCAGACAACAAGCGTTGGCTTTCTTTCCAAAATGCTGTCTGACTTCACGGTTTCAGGCGACTACCGTAATCAAATCTCCTCCTCTGGTATCGCCGACATCACGGCACTGAAAATGGAGGGTACGCCGCTCAAAAACTGGAAAGGGTTAGGGATACATTTTGCACTGGAAAACCAGTCGCGCACCACAGGCTCCACATTAAAACAGAATGTGATGCTAGACATCATGCCTACCAAATATGCGACTATCAATGGAGGCATTCGCTATAGCACCGCCCCTACGGGAGAAAAAAGAATAGGTGTACTTGGGGGCACGTTACGCTCTGGTACACTCCTTGAGCTATCTGGAGTGACACTCTGGCGTGAATACCTAACGGGTTCGACGAT
>JAPLCR010000521.1 GCA_026392135.1 Armatimonadota bacterium | reverse complement strand
GTCGCAATCGTCAATCACCTTTTTGATAAGGCTCCACTGCGCTTCATCGGCGGCAGGGAAGAGCTCCATGCCCGATGGAATACAGTCCAGTTCAAGAAGGGCGTGCATCACTTCCTGACGCTCTTCTTGAAGGTCTTGATAGGTGGAACTAACAAATACCTGGTAGCGTTTATCCATCACTCTTTTCCCCTGTTCAGCGTGCGTCGCACCTTATGGCAAGACCTCAAAAGGTGTTTTGCCATTGATAAGGTAGGCGTAGAAATGCCTGTCGAGCGTTAGGATTCGTGTGATATTCATATTCTCTGCGGCGATGACCAGCGAAGCGTCCGCGAAATCCATTGGCGCGTCCGCGTATAAGCGCATGAGTTGGCACGCACGCAACGCATCTGCTTGCGTCGCAACATAGAAACGAAATACCTCGTTTTCAATCAGTCTTCGCAGTTTTTCCTGCCCTGCCGCTCCAACAAGGTGCATTGCTTCGGTCATGCAAGCCCATGTAGTGACGAACGGGGAGCGCACATTCGCTAAAAGCGTGATAGCCTGAGTGTGATGACGGTCAGAGAGGTTTATCGCGGCGACGATTATTCCAGTGTCGCAAAGCGTCATGTTTCAAGCATCCTCTGATTTTTAGTCTCTCCGAACCCTTCCATATATTTCGGGTTCGTGCTGAGGTCTTCAGGCAGCTCTTCCACAAAGCCTATCTCTTGGAGAATATCCGCGATGCTTTTGCCCCCAAAGGCGTTCTCTTCTTCAGGGATGAAAGCCTCCGTGACAGCGGATATTACGACTATCTGGTTACGCGGAATATCTCCCGCATGATTGATAGCCTCTTCCCATGTCCCCTTAAACAGGGTTTTGCTCACGTTCATACCGCCACCCTCCTTTAGAGCAAGGTTCACTTAATCTCCAACATCCCCAGCGTCGTAGGCTTCTCGCCACGCCTCAAAAACTATACCGCCTCCAGCCTTCTCAGTCAGGAGATTGCGAAAGCGTCTGACGAAACCACTCTATCAGCGCCTCCTTCGTGATGTCGCGCCTTGCGACTGCCATCGTCACGCGCTCTAACTCTACCTGCTCAGGCAGTCGTTTGAAGGGAACGCCGTTCCTATCAAGGAAGATTAGCGCGGAGAGAGCCGCGACACGCTTATTGCCATCCACAAAAGCGTGATTACTTGCGATATGGAAGAGGTATGCGGCGGACATCGATGCCAAATCAGGGTGAAGCATTATGCCGCCAAACTGCGCTTGCGGCATGGCAAGGGCGGATTCCAGAAGCCCTCTATCTCGAAGCCCCGTCGCGCCGCCCTCTTCTCTGATTGTATCGGCATGAAGCGCTAAGACGACCTCCAAACTTAGAAATCGCGGAGTCTCGCTCACTTCGCCAGATTTTCCAGCATCCGCTTATAGTGAGGGCGCAACCGCGCTAAAGCGTCTAGCGCTTCGGCTTCCGATATGTCCGTTTGGGTTGGCGTCACAATCAGCGAACCGTTACTGACCTCAACATTAAGCGGCGTATCCGCGTTGATATTGAGCGCTTGCAGTAGCGCCTCGTCGAGTATGAGGGCGAACGTGTCGCCCTGTTTTTGAAGCGTTTGAGCCATTCTCTCCACTCCTTAAAACAGGTTTACTTAATTTCCAATATCCCAAGCGTCGTAGGCTTCTCGTTGCGCCACGCAGTTGCGAAGACGACGCGCTTTCTGTCCGGCGACCAGTCGCAGTCCGCACGCTCCACTCTGCCCAGAGTCTTAGGATTGCCCCCTTGAGCGTCCCAACTCGCTATCTCGTAGCCCGTCGCCAATTTGCGAAGCGCGGCGAGTCGCTCATTGCCGAGCCATACGGGAGCGAGATAGCCAGAGCCGTCTCGCGGGCTTACTCTATGCGCGTTTTTGCCGTCTCGCGCTACCGTCCATATCTCGTACCGCGCAAAATCGAGCGGGTCGGGCGTAAAGGTGAACGCGAGCGCGTTCCCGTTTGGAGACCAGGCGAGGTGTCCGGTATGCGGTTGGACAGGTTGCGACGGGTCGCTTTGCAGACGGGCGCACTCTGCGGGAGTCATGCGCCAGAACTCGCCCGTGCGGGTTGCGCCCTCTTTGCCCGGTTCGATGCGCCGAAGCGTCTCCGTGACGGGAACCGAAATAGTCCGCCGAATCCCCTGCCGAAACGTGAGGGCGTTGCGCTCTCCCGCCTTCGCTGTCGGCTCCCACGTCCCCCAATCGCTATCGCGCCCCCTGTCGAAAAGCGAAACGATGTCGGCGGAACCCGCGACGCGCTTGCCGTCCGGCGACCACTGCGGGTAACGGTAGTAGATAAACTCGCCCTTGTAGCGGCTTGAATGGACGGCGAGAGGCTTCGCTTTGCGCGTCGCGAAGTCGTAGAGCCACAGCCCAATACCCGGAAGTCTTTCGCCCTTGTCGTCCGCAAGCCAGTCTGCGCGAGGAAATATCAGCCACCTACCGTCGGGCGAGAAGGCGAGCGTGTCGCGGGAGGTGTAGCGCTCCCAACTCGAACCCAAGTGTCTATCGGGTATCAATACCTCCGGTTCGAGTAGCGAGTGAGCGTACTTCAAAGTCGCGTCCGCGATGAAAAGTTGGTGTTTTCTGTCCGGCGTAGCGCGTAAGAAGGCGATACGCTTCCCGTCCGCCGACCAGCGCGGGCTTACGTCTTGATAAGCGGCGCGGGGCACGACGGAGAGGTTGGGGACATCCGCCATGCCCGGAACGGGGGCGCGGCGACAACCCGTTATAATCACGAGGCATAGTATGAGCCAGACACGCTTCAAATGCTACTCTGTTTCTCCTCTCATTCGGGGACGATTTTAAGCGACTAAACCGTTATGTCTTTCAAAACGTGTACAGCGACAAGCCCTGTTTCACCCGACGACAAAGGTCAAAAACCTCCCTACAGGAAGTCCAATATACAACAGGTGAGGCGTATTGTAAGGGAAACTATATCTTTGACATGGGAGGTTTCTGCAAAAGTGGACTAAACAGGAGAGGTGCGGCTCCTTACCGAATCTTTTATCTTTGGGTGCAAACCAAAAGCCTAAGAGAGCCTCCATATTACCTAATTATATCCGATTATTGAGCGCGATTTCAAGCCTCTCTTTACCGTAAGAGTGTCCATGTGTGGGAATAAACTGTAAAACACGCGAAAATGCGCGAAACCCAATGAAAAATAGCCTTTTGCTTAGAGCAACATAGAGAGTGCCAAGCTGGTCTGTTCAGCGGGGCATCCGTATTCCGCCAACGCTCGAAAGAAATAACTCGAAGTCATCCCTTAACCCAGAATTGAATGAAGGGATGAGGTTACATCTCTCTAAAGCCCGTAACCCTAGCCTCTATATTCGCAGACGCTAAAACTAAAGAATCAAGTGAAACAAGTAGCCCGCCTGCCTCGTCTAAACGGATAAGCCCCGCAACTTTCACCATCCTATAGAGCGAAAGAGGTGCTCCTGAATCCTTTCATGCCCTCTTTCGCCAACTGCCCACTTCCCTCCCTTTCCGTAATGCGTTTCGTGTTTCACAAGCTTAATTTTATTTAACGTTAAATTGTGGTGATTTAGCCATAAATTTAGCAAGGAGACAAGGTATATTTATTGATATGAAACGAGGAAAAGCCCCCACATTAGAAGACATCGCACGTCAGGCAGGAGTCTCTGCTATGAGCGCATCCGTTGTGTTAAACGGCGCACGCTCCTCTACGCGTGTCTCTCTCGATACTCGCACTCGCATTATCGAGGCGGCGGAAGAGTTAGGTTATCGCGCCAATCAAGTCGCACGTAGCCTATCACGACGGCGCATGGACACGATTGGCATTGTGGCGGTCATTGAATCCGATGAAATTAACGTATACTTTCTGGAAGTGCTAAATGGGCTTCTGGAAGCCATTGCACGGTGTGGACAAAATGCCACTATCTTCTCAATTCAAAAATGGGAACAAGACGAGAATCGCGTTCTACAGTTCTGTGATGGGCGCATAGATGGCGTTATCCTCTTGGCACCAAACCCCTCACAAAAGTTTGTCGCCTCTATACCCCAACACACCCCGTTTGTCTCCATTCATAGTGATAACTTTGTATCCCGTATCAAAAATATTGAAGCCGACAACGAAGGGGGAGCATACTCTATGGTGCAGTACCTTATCTCAAAGGGGCACCGCCGTATTATGCACATCACTGGCGGAGAGGATCGGCTTGGGGCGAGGGAGCGTGTACAGGGCTACCTGCGGGCATTGAGGGAAGCAGGCATCCCTGAAGACCCTTCTCTTACTATTGCGGGATATTTCCATGCCCGTATAGGACGTGAAACCATACACCGCCTGATTGAGAATCGCCACCGAATCCCGCTCCCAACCGCCATTTTTTGCGCGAGCGACATGATAGCACTTGGCTGTTTAGAGGCACTCACCGCACATGGAGTGCGCGTTCCAGAAGACATCTCTATCGCAGGTTTCGACGATAATATCATGGCGAGAATGTCGGTTCCGCCACTCACTACCGTGCGTCAGCCCTTTCGGGAAATGGGGCACTGGGCAGTAGAAACTCTACTACAGCAGATACAAGGAGAGGCACCTCTCTACTACACAGAAGGAGAAGCCGACTCTCCTACAGCTTTTACAGACAGGTTTCCTGCAGAACTAATCATCCGCGAATCGGTAGGAGTAGCCCCGCACGCCGAAGCCTTTGCTGTTAGGTAGCCTACTCTTCTTCCCCCCAATCTACGCGTACTCAGGAGGTATCCCCCTTTGTCTCTTTTTAGTGACTTACTCGGCTCGCTTGCTACACCTTCGCAGGGGCGTAACCGCCGCATCTCTAGCAACGAACAACCGAACTGGAGCGACGGCAACTTTGATATGACCCCCCTTCTCCCTGGTGAAGTGTTGGAGCTACCCACTCTTGAAGGCCCCGGCGTTATCAATCATATCTGGTTTACCAGTCACGCCGGGGGTATGAACGAGCTGAACGCCCTTAGCCTCCGCATCTACTGGGATGGGCGCAAAGAGCCTGCTATTGAGGCTCCTCTCGCCGAATTCTTCGCAGTGGGGCAGGGGAAGCCCGCCGCAGTAGAGAGCTTCCCCGTACAAGTATCCCCCACCGGAAGCCTGACCTGCTACTGGCGTATGCCTTTCGAGAAGTCTGCCCGTATCGTCATTCAAAACGACAACCCGAACCGCACAAGCGGACTCTATTGGCAAGTAGACTGGGTTCAACTCGACTCCCTTCCACCCGAAACTCCCTACTTTTACGCGCAGTATCGGCAGGAGTATCCTGCAATCATGGGGCAAGACTACCTCCTCGCGGACATAGAGGGGAAGGGGCACTACGTAGGAACCGTTATGTCGGTGACGATGGCGCAGGACGGCTGGTTTGGCGAAGGAGATGACTTCTTTTTTATAGATGGCGAAGAGATCCCTAGCCTACAGGGTACAGGGAGTGAAGACTACTTTAACGACGCATGGGGCTTTCGTCCACGTACAGGTCACTGGTTTGGGCAGCCTCGCTGGCAGGGCTATAACGCAGGAGACAGCGGGGTCTGCTATCGCTGGCACATTCTCGACCCGGTCTCTTTCACCAAGTCGCTCAAGTTAACCATAGAACACAAGGGCAATCAAACTGAGTCAGAGGACGGCTGGTACATTGAGCGCCCTGATTTTTTCAATAGCGTCGCCGTTTGGTATCAGACGGGATGCCCTAAGCATTTTGGTACTCTACCCGCTTGGTCAGAGCGATGTGTCCCTTGGGAACAGCATCACCTTGTACGCACCTTCCTCAAAGCGAAACACTCCGAAGGTAAAGTCACTGTAGAGACACAGGGCTTTTTTGGAGGTCGACCAGCACTCGCATGGCATCCCCATCAGGAGGCTTCCACACTGGAACTGCCATTCCACGTCGATACGACGGGGAGGTATGCGGTGCGATTAACGGCACTATGTGCTCCCACCTACGGCGTGTACGGCATTTTAATAGACGGGAATACACTTCACAATGCGGTAGACTTCGGGAAGGGGGACGAGGAGACCGACCTACTTCTAGGAACGCTTCTTCTTTTGGCAGGAGAGCATACACTCACTTTTGTAGCGAGGAGCGAGGGCAAACCGCTTGCGGTGGAGATGTTGCGCCTACTCGCACTACCTGATGAGGGCAAGCGCGTCGTCAAAAACCACAATGAAGCACACTTCATACGCCTTGGTATTGGACGTGCGCTCTATGCCTATCGCCTTGCCTACGGCGAACTTCCAAACACGCTAGGCACGCTGGTAGAGTCTGGAATTATGCCAGAGCGTTATCTCACTGACGAGAATTTTCACCCCCTGTTGTCGTACCGCGAAGGGGAGTACTTCGTAGCGGAAAGCTCCACGTCGGGAGGATGGAGGCATAAGTGGCTGGGGCTGGACGCGCGACGCTGAAACGGTGATAGGAAACAGGACAGGGGGATGATTTTCGCTCCCCCCAAGCGGGTACACCAAAACTCTAGTTTCACAGACCATTCACGGCTTTGATACGTCACTACCATTATGAAACAAGAACTCATCACAATTTCCAATGAGGAGGCGTGCGTTCCTATCCATCCGCAAGAGCAAATTCTTAGCGAGGAGACATCGGGTATTGATATGGAAGACCCGCTCGTCGTATCGGTTCGCAATCGCATTAAACGGTACAACCGCACGCTCTTTGCGGCGATTTTGTATTGTGGAGTAGGTATGTCTACTTTTGCCCTGATAGCGTACGCGATGCTGCAATCACCTCTATCAGGTATCGCGCTAAGATACCTTTTTCCGCTTGCCGTACTGGTGTTCGGTACGATTATCGCAGGTGTATTGCACCCCCGAAAGCTACTCATTGCAGGCAAGAAGGACATTGAACAGGTAGCCTTACTGGACGACTTGAAGGTAGTTGGTGCTCTTGTCGAGATGATAAATCTTGAAAAAGAGATCAGTGTTAGTCATGCACGAGAAAGTCTTACCACCCTGCTCCCCAAACTGCGCCCTGAACACGCGCACCTCCTCAATCGCCGCCAACGCGACACTCTCCGCAGAGTTCTAGGTATCAATCTCGAACTCATGCTCTACCGCGATGTGAAGCACCTTTTTGCCCCTGTTAGCCTAGAGCATCCTGATAACCGTAGAGCGATAGAGTTCCGTATTGCTATTATAGAAGCCCTCTCCAACATTGGAGCTAAGGAGGATGTCGG
>JAPLCR010000664.1:3612-4455 GCA_026392135.1 Armatimonadota bacterium | reverse complement strand
AGTAAAGACGCTCTGGATAGGATTTAGGAAACTTGCCGATATGCTAGAGGGATATAAAATCGCTCGCAATATCTCAACATAAGGGACAAGATTAGCACAAGGGGAAGGGCGAATGCCGAAACTGCAAGGCTTCCGCACTCCTCAAAAGTTAGCGAAAAACGGGAGTATTGCAAGTCTCCCCTTTGTGAAGGAGGAGATTTAGAGGGGGTGGGCGGGTCAGTGCGATAAACCTTCCGCCCTAGCCGCCCCTTGCCCAGAATTGGGAGAGGGGACGGGGGTGAGGGCTTCTGGTTTTCAAATGGAACACTTATTCCTTCGTAAGTCCCTTAGTATCCCCCCTAATGAAGTAAGCTCTTAGTTCATTGTCTCCATTTTACGCGGGGTAGCAGTTAAACGAGGGGCTTCTTTGAAGGTGATCTCTTGCACATCTTCGCCCGTCTCAAACTTACTACCGAAGGTCTTGCCTGTAATCCCTGGTGTGTCGCAAGCAACGGTAGCCTTCCCACGCTTGAGAACAACCTCCCACGTTCCATTCTGCATCCACATTGCAATCGCGCAGTTCTCCCCCTTCTGATTCGGGTTGAGCCAGAGCATTGTGGCTTGCTTGGAGGGTTTGCCATAGGTAAGCACGGGAGCAGATCCGGGCATCTTGAGCATATACTCCGAAATTGAGTTCTCTGCGGAGGGCACGAGCTGCTGTCCTGTATTTTCGGCACGCGACACCATCTTCACCCAAAGGTGTTGCGAGGTCTGAATAGAGCGACCATCTAAAGAGTAGAGCATCAGCGTACCGATAGGTGTGGGTGTTGTGAAGCGTACCCCCCCCCCTAAATCGTAAATTCT
>JAPLCR010000664.1:0-3578 GCA_026392135.1 Armatimonadota bacterium | reverse complement strand
GTGGTTATCTCTATCCGCCACCCACGAGTCACCCTGCGTATCTCTCCGGTGTCGCTAACCCACTCTCCATCGTATACGGCAGCGGGGCGCACAGGCAGGTTCGCCTTTTTCCCCGTCAGGTAGTTCACCAGTTGCCCCTCCTCTCTGCTACGGTCAGTAGGAGAGAGGTAGTCCATCATATTGAGAGGCGGTGAGAACGCGCTACGAACTTTGTGGCTCCATGAAGCACGATAGAGGTTTCCTGCCCGCGTAAGCCCGCCAAAAAGATAGTCTTCAGGAAGAGTGACGGTCACGGTTGTTTTAGCAGGGCGAATCGCTTTTGTGAGAAACGCCTGCCCTGCTACAGCATAGTTCCCCCACACAACGGGGTCGCACTGAAAGGCGTAGTCGTTTAGTGCATTTGCCTGCATTCCATTGGGAGCGAGGTTCGTCTGATAGGCAAAGAGAAGAACCGCATCGTAGTCTTGCAAAGAGGCGTACGCCAGCATCTCCGGCACACTGGTTCCGCGCCAGTGGTTTGGGCTAGAGGTTGCAAACTCTCGAATTACAACGGGCTTTTTATTCCAGCGCAATGCAGCAGTGAAAGGAGCTAGGCTCGTACTTGAGTCAACACGGAGGGGATTCCTGTTAGTGTAGTAGCGTATACCGGGCGTTCTGCTATCAAAACGCTCTACCTCGCCGTACCAGTTTCCTGCAAGAAAGTCGCAAGTGTTGGCTACAGAGAGAAGGTCGGGCAGAATTTCATTCGAAACGACCGCGGTTATCGGAATTTTTACGCCGAGCGTCTTGAGATGTGTATACATCTCCTTAAAGTAGCTCTGCTGTACCAGATAGAGGAATCGTACTCCGTCCTTAACGCGAGCGGGAGAGCGGAGCACATCAAGCTTGTCGGTATCCTGCTTTGGAGGGGCAAGAAGGGGTAGCTTCACGCTACCCAAAAACGGGTCTTCGGCGGGCAACAGAGCCATGCTTCCTTGCCACAGCCCCCACCATGCCTTCAGTTTGTCGCGAGTGCCGTAGGTGTCACGTAGCCACTGGTTCCACATTCCCAGCAGGTTTGTACGGTAAGGCTCTACAAGTGTCTCCAACTTTTCGGGGTAGAGAAAGAAGCCGTGTTCGTTGCAAATCTCCATCATTGCAAACGCGGGGTCGTCTATGGGGCGCAAACCAGAGTAGCGGTTGCGGTGCGTGAGGAGGTTGGTGGCGTACTCCTTTTGGAGTTCGATGAGAGTGCGGTCAAAGACGGCGTAAGGGCGGGCGGCGCGGTCAAGTTGCTCCGCATTCAGCACACCATCACCGGGGCGAAAAGTGCGAAAGTCGAGTAAGTCGAGGTAGTAGTAGATACCGTTCCGACGCAGTGCATCCATCCAGTAGTCGAGCCTATCGAGGTACTGAGGGTCAAAATGACGCGAATCTTTGCCGTCTGTAGCCCCTAAAAGACAGTTGCGGTTGTCTACTGCTTCGAGGCGCACGAGGTTCAGCCCCGCCTTTGCAAAGTTCTGCACCACCTCATCAATTTGACGTAGAGGGATATTGAGGCGTGTACTCGCAACATTGATGCCCCAGAAGCGGGCGCGGCTACCATCAGCGAACTGGAACTTACCTTCAGGGCTGACCTTCACAAAACCCCTCTTCCCTGCTGGCTTTTGGAGCGTATAGGAGAAGTCGAGGTTACAAGAGCTGGGCAGGGTAAAGCCGTCAAGGTTGGCTTGGGCTGACGCACTGACCATGCCGAATAGTGAAGCCACTGCTGTCCATCCAACACATAGAGATCGAAAGAGACTTTTGAAAATCACGTACCTAACCTAACTACTATAGATCGCGCTCCACAATGTACCTTGCGATGGCGCGTAACGGCTCTGCGTTGTCATCGAAACCTTGCAACACCTCTATGGCGAGGCGCACCTCTTCGTGGGCGCGGCGGCGCGACTCCTCCAGCCCAAACATTTTGGGGTAGGTTGCCTTATCGCGCTCCTCGTCGCTTCCAATAGGCTTGCCCAGCTTCTCTTGGTCGCCCGTAATATCCAGAATGTCGTCGGCTATCTGGAAGGCGAGACCGATATGTCCTCCATATTTGGTAAGAGCCTGCTCTTGTGCCTGTGTTGCACCGCACAGTAAGGCTCCTGCGAGAACGGAGGCGGTGAGAAGTGCGCCCGTCTTATGCTTGTGGATATAGTGAAGGGTCTCCGTGGTTATCTCGTGCCCCTGTGATTCCATGTCGACCACCTGCCCTCCAACCATGCCCCATGTTCCGGAGGCTTTTGCGATAAGGCAGAGGGTGGGAAGAATGTTCTCTGCTGAGACTGTCTCGATATTTTCCGCAATAAGTTGAAAAGAGAGGGCGAGCAGTGCGTCTCCCGCAAGCAGTGCCATCGCATCGCCGTACACCTTATGATTGGTGAGCCGCCCTCGCCGATAGTCGTCGTTGTCCATGCAGGGAAGGTCATCGTGAATAAGGCTGAAAACGTGTATACACTCCAACGCGCAGGCGGTTCGCATAACGCTCTCGGCGTTCCCGCCTATCGCCTCTGCCCCTGCCAAAACAAGGATTGGGCGAAGGCGTTTTCCGGGCGCAAGCACGCTGTAGCGTATCGCCTCATGCAGCTGCGGTGGTACCGAAGCGGTGGTAGGCAACAGGTCATCCAGTGCTTTCTGGATACGCTCTTGTTTTAATTTTAGGTAGGCTTTTAGGTCAAATGTCAAAGCGGTTGCCTCAATCAAGGGTATTTGCTCAAAGTCGTTAGCACAGAGCGCACGGCTTCTAAGTGCTTCTCGAACGAAAAGACAGGAGCCGACATCACCTTACCATCGAAGGTGTAGAGGTCGGCAGGAACGTGTAGAAAACCTGTGCGGGGAGGAGCAGGCAGAGTCTCTAGATACGCCAACGAACGGTAGTACAGATAGTTACAGAGATAGTCGCCTGCGGAGGTTGAAGACTGAGCAGGGATCCCTTTTGCCTGTAGGTCGCGTAAGATAGGTTCGGTAGGAAGAGTGCCCACTAAAAGCGAATCGCCCTCCTCAACTATCCAAGGGTGCAGTGAGGTAACACCATTTCCATCGGGGGTTTTACCGCACTGATTCCGCCCGAACTCCTCCACGCGCCAGTACGTACTTCCTAATGCAACTCCTAGGTGAAGGATCGTGTCGAACGGCTGCCCGTCGCGCCCGCCTACCTCCAAAATTGCACGTAGCCAGTCGACAACGTAGGTGTAGGAGACGGGTAGCGTGTAGCCGGTAATGTCCTGTCCCTCCACGCAGTCATAAGAGAGAGCGCGGACAATACGGTCTGTGGGATTGCTCTGAACTCTGCCGAAAGCCTCAAATCCTGTAATAAGCGTCTGCCTCCGTTTCGGCATCTTCTCTCCTCATCCTCATAATCTACTAGCCTACTCCTGCATTTTACCCTAAGCGCATAGAATTGTGAGAGGCGATTCTCAAACGCTTTGGTTTAAGCTCCCTATTTTCAACTTCGTGCAGGAGTAAGCACGCTATTACCCCCTCCCTCATTCTCCCCCTTCACAAAGCTAAGGGACTTACGAAGGGATAGTTGTTCCGTTTGAAAAACTCAAGCCCTCACC
>JAPLCR010000432.1:2468-2877 GCA_026392135.1 Armatimonadota bacterium | reverse complement strand
ACCCTCTTCAGGGTAGAGCCAAAGCGGAAAAACAAAACTTCCATCGTACCGTACACTCGCTTTATGTTCAGAGAGACCGCGACAGGCAAGAGCGGCGAACGGCTCTTTTGTAATGCGCGTAGTGAGCAGACTCAAATTCTCGTGTAAAAGGTGGCGCATAACACTATAACGGTGGTCGCCTCTCTCGATAAGCCCCTTCCCGTAGAGCGTATAGCGCATATCAAAAGGACGGTACAGAAGAGGGCGCACACTGGCGGTAAGGTATTGAATCTCTTTGTTGGTGTTCAGATAGGTCTTCGCGGCGCGAACCCACTCCACCCCCTGCGTAATCGCATATTTCTCAGTCGCCTCTTCCGCCGAAAGCGTCTTAATGTCTTCAAAGCGCTTTACAAGAGTCTCCGCCTCATAA
>JAPLCR010000432.1:0-2398 GCA_026392135.1 Armatimonadota bacterium | reverse complement strand
GACTAGCAGATAGTCTTTCCGTGTAGCAATACCCCATCCGTTGAGAGGAAATATATCGTTTATCGCCTGCCATGACTGATACTCCTCTTTAGCCCCTGCCTCCTCTTCTGTGGGGAAAAAGGGGTAGAACGGAGCTTGCGGCTGAATTTCGTTCCACGTTGTAGGGTTGAGACTCGTCGCCTTTAAGGAGTTATATTTGCTCTGGCGCGAACCATAGAACTCGGCATGGTAGACTTTCGCAGGAGGGGATTCGGGCTTGCGTTCGCCTTTGCGAATGAAGATAGCGATAACAACCCCCTGCGTAATATCGAAGATGTTCTCGTCTTTACCTCCCTCTGGGGTCGTCTCTCGCTTATTGCTATTGCCGTGCAGGTCTAGTAAGTGAATTTCATCAAAGGTCTGCATCAGGCTCCAACGCATACCCCGGCAAGTAGGGCTATCAAGGTAGGAGTTATCGGTAATAAACGCAACTACTCCCTGCCCGCTCTGTTCAATTTTCCACTGCGCGAAGCGAATAAACTTCACATAATCGTTTTGAATACATTTGGGATTGCGCTCTCCAAGAGGTTGTCCGTCCACACAGTAGTAGTTCTGAACTAACCTGCCTATAAAGGTGAGTTGACCTTTCGTGTCCTTATTCGGATTATCGGATTTACCGGAGTAGGGCGGGTTGCCCAACACGACAAGGATTTTCTCTTGGTCGCGTATTTTGCTCGCCTCGCGTATCTCTCTGCTCAACACATCCGCGCCCGGCAGATTAATCTGCTCAGGCGTTTTGTTCATCATGGTATCTGCAAGATAGACGGGAAGGCGGACATTTTTCGGTAAGTGAACCCCTAAATCCGCCAACTGTTGGCGCAGGTTGATATGCGCTAGAGTGTAGGCGGCGGGAAGGCGCTCAAAAGCGTAGAATCGCTTGGCGACATGGTCTCGCGCCCTATCTTGCCATAGCCCTGCATCGCCGTTTTCAACAAGAGTTTGGTGAACCTGTCTGTAAGCCCGTGCAAGAAACGTTGCGGTTCCGGTTGCGGGGTCGAGTATCTGAACGCTTGTGTTCGCCAGCCCTTCGGGTTTGCTGAAATCGCGCCGCAAAATAGCGTCTACGGCGCGTACAATGAAGTCTACAACGGGGTCAGGTGTATAGTAGACCCCTGCCTGTTTTCTAAGTTGCGGGTCGTAGGCGGCTAGGAATGTCTCGTAAAAGTGGATGAGGGGGTCGGAGATTCCTGCGCCGTGCTTCGTTGCAGACTCTTTATCGGAGGCTTCAAGGTCGGAGCAGATACCGTCTACAACCCAGTTGAACTCTTCCGGTAACGCCCCCAACTCGCTAAACTGCATGAGGGTTTGGATAGCGGGAACGGCTTTAGGAATGGCATGGAGGGCGGTATCTCTATCAAAAATCATGCCTGTAAAGTTGAGCCATGCCAAAAAGAGTCCATACGTAAAGGTCTGCGCGTAGACATCCGCAAACTTATCCGTTTCGATGGAATCAAAGAGTGTCTGCCGATAGAGGTTGAGGTAGGGGTGAAGGAGAGAATCTGAGTGAGAGAGCATCTCCTCCGCCGCTTGCGCCAACTGCTTCGCAATATCTTCGGAGGTTCGAGCGACGGGGGTGGTTTCGGAAAGGAATCTCTCAAAGAGAGAGGTCATCTCCGCTAACACCGCTTCCGAGACTGCAATTTTGCCCGTTTCAGAGGGCGTAGGCAGTTTCGCGACGGCTACCTCTTCTCCCGCGACAAACAGGCGAAACTCCAAGTGATTCGTCAAGAGAAAGTTGTGCAGGTTATCGCGGAAACGGTCATTCTGGTGCTTCGCGCTCCCTTTCAGATTTCGTAAGGAGGCTTGTAGTGCCTCCGCTTCCACATAGCCTATCACGCGAATGCCGTCCGTTACCTCGTAATCGGGTCGCCCGAACGTAATTTTCTTCGCCTCTCCTGTAAACTGAGTAGGCTTGCCCAATACTTGCGCCACGCCGCGTAGGAACTTGCCAAGATAGTCCCGATAAGACATCTCTTCTGTGGAGTTGGACAACGCCCGTTGTTGTCTAATCTCCGTTAAATAGGTAGTTGCAAGTGTTTCTAGCGGATGCACGTGTCGCACTCCCTTCGTAATGTTGTCAATAGTTTCGCCGCGCAAACCTAAAAATCCTCTTTATAGGCTCCTCTTCAATGCAGAACGCCCCATCTTGCTCGGCTCCTAGTTTTTACGCAAACGGAGGCAGGAAAATGCCCCCTGCGTGTGGGAATAGTGTACCACCATTGACGTTTAGACAACTTGTGTAGTCGGTTTGGTCTTCTTTTTCGCCTTGTAGATGGTTTTGTGCCTCGTCGCCTTCTGCACTTTGTCTCCTTTTTGCCTCCCCTTGTAATAACCACGGGGTCGTGAGGGACGAGCGGGC
>JAPLCR010000497.1:13887-22140 GCA_026392135.1 Armatimonadota bacterium | reverse complement strand
GATAAGCACAAGGGGAAGGGCGAATGCTGAGGGCGGAAGGCTTCGCTGTTTCGCAAAAGTTGGCGGAGAGCGGGAGCATTGCAAGTCTCCCCTTTGTGAAGGGGGAGATTTAGAGGGGGTGGGCGGGTCAGTGCGATAAACCTTCCGCCCTAGCCACCCCTGAAACTGAAATGGGATAGTGTAGCTCAGTAGTTACGTTTTTCACCATTTCAGCCTTCACTCTTTTGGGTGGCATTACAGATCTTTTGGGTGGCATTACAGAGTGGATCTGCCTTACGAGCCTCTCCGCAATCAGGCTGAAGGTCGTCACCTAGGCTTGCGGGTCGTCTTTTTGTCCATAAATGGCTAAAAAATCGGCGCAAAGGCAGTAATTTGTGATAATCTGTTTGTGCAGAAGTGTTCTCCTGTACGTAGAGTGGACATTTCAACTATACCATAGAGTACTCATACACAAACATAAGGTATCAACTTAGGTTCTTTAGAAGGAGCAACTTTTTATAATGAAGCATATCTGGCTTTACCTAAACAAATCGGACATTGAAACCGAACGCCTACAGTGTGAGCAGGAGGGACTTGACCTCTCTTCCGTAGAAGAGGATTTCGAGCGTGTCTTACAACTCGACCTTGAAAACCTCTCAAACCAGCCGCAAGCACAGGCTCTTCTCGATAAGACAGTTCAACTCCCCATTAAAGCGGGCTACGCCTTCGTAGAACCCTCCGACCTTGAGGGCATTCGCGCTCAACGCCCTGCCGCTCGCCCGCAACTACCTAGCCTCTCCCTTACGCCGGGCGAGCTAGAGGATAAAGTACATGGGGCGTGGACGGGTCGCGCAACAGGCTGTCTGTTGGGTAAACCTGTGGAGGGGTGGCGACGACCTCGAATGTACGGCTACCTCAAAGACCTGAACAAGTTTCCCCTAGAGGACTTCTTCCGCTACAACGTCGCTTCCGAGATCCAAGAGAAGTACAAGTTGACGACGACACAAACTACACCACAACAGGATTAGCTATCTTCAAACGCTACGGCACCCATTTTACACCTACCGATGTTGCCAACTTCTGGTTGAGCGACATTCCCATCACGCACACCTGCACTGCCGAACGCGTGGCTTATCGTAACTTCTGCCTGCTGATACCGCCGCCCGCTTCAGCAAGCTTCCGCAACCCCTATCGTGAGTGGATTGGAGCGCAGATTCGCGCCGATTTCTTCGGCTATGCTGCTCCTGGTAACCCCGAACTTGCTGCAGAGTTTGCGTGGCGCGATGCCTCCATTTCGCATATCAAGAACGGGATTTATGGCGAGATGTGGGCGGCGGCGATGATTGCGGCGGCGTTTGTGACCGATGATATTCCGACAATTATTCAAGCTGGGCTTGGGCAGATACCAGAAAAGAGTCGCCTAACCGACGCTATCGAGAGTATTCTTGAGTGGCACGAGTTGGAGATCGATTTCGATACGACGGTCTACCGTATTCACGAACTATGGAATGAGGAGAGGGCGCATGACTGGTGTCACACCATCTCCAACGCCATGATTGTCGCGACGGGGCTACTGTGGGGAGAGCATGACTACGCGAAGAGTATCTGCCGCGCTGTTCAGCCCTGCTTCGACACGGACTGCAACGGCGCAACAGTAGGCTCCATTCTAGGAATACTACACGGGCGTAAAGCCCTACCCGAAAGCTGGGTCGGCGTGATAAACGACACGCTCCATACAGGTGTAACCGGCTACCATACAGTCCAACTTACCGACATCACCCGCGATAGCCTTGAAGTGATTGAGCAGGTGGCAAAGGGTTAGGCTGGTTTACGGGTTATGTACAGAGAGGGGGAAGACCGTAACGGTCTTCCCCCTCTTGATACCTCTTTGGCTTAGCCCACCTATCTAGGCGGATTCATTCCAATCATCATCACAGCAATAAGCCCCAACACAAGAAACACGCCGAAAATGATACACCAGACCTGAACATACTTGCGTTGTATAGCAAAGCACTGCTCTACACTATCAAATCGGCGATTCTTCCATGCGATTTCATGCCCCTTAACCCCTAGATAGATAGAAATACCTAGTGAGGCGATACTGATGATGGGGATAAAGCTGAGAACTAACAGCCCAATCCCTTGCCACACCATTCCGTGACCAATCAACCATATCCAACTCCAGAGGAAGGATGCCCAGTTCCATTTACACACCGCAATCTCCAGAGGTACATCGGAGTTCATACCAGAGGTATTCTGATACATGGCGAGATTCGCGTAGTTAGGAGCACCGGGGGATTGCCCGTACCCCTGTTGCGGAGGCGCGTAGGAGTTCGATTGCTGAGGTGGAGCATACCCCTGTGGGTTTATGGGAGTGTACTGGGGAGCCTGTTGCGGTGAGATAACCTGTGTCGGAACCTGTGCCTGTGGCACTTGAGGCGGGCGGAGGACACTCAGAGCCTGTTGCGCCTGCGGGTAGTCCGGTTGAAGAGTGAGGGCTTGCTCGAAAGCGGTAGCGGCTTCGTTCACCCAGCCCGCCTTTTGAAGCGCGATACCGAGGTTAAACCGCGCCTGCGCGTTGGAAGGCTGTAGATGCACCGACTGCGTAAGAATGGTTACGGCATCGTTAGCGCGATCCGCCTGTGAATAGGCGGCTCCGAGGTAGAGATGCGCGTTAAAATCGTTGGGGTCAACCTGAATAGCCTGCTCCAAAAGTGGTATCGCAGCATTTACATTGCCCTGCTTCAATGCCTCCAAACCCTGGTCACATTCTGTAGACATAGTGAGTGCCTCCCCTTCCTAAATAGCGTATCTAGTAGCAAAAAAATCTCCTTATTACATTCACTTTCCCCAGAGTTATCTCCTCCTTATACCATCAAAAAAGGTATAATAAATACCAAATACCTACAATTTAGCAACGGGCATAACTGGCGTTCACGGAGAGGCACTCCGGGGGAATGCGCGTTGAGGACAGCGTCGCTCGCCTGGGCATTCTCGACACATTTTCGAGGGGCTTAGGCGATTTTTTGCGTTTTAGCTCTCTTGCGGCTACTGTTTTCAAACACAAAGGAGTTGGATATCAATGACTGTACAGGCTACAGAAACACGTCGTGCACTACTCAGCGTCTCCGATAAGTCGGGGCTTGTCGAGTTCGCGCAGGGGTTGACGGCATTGGGGTTTGAGATTATTTCGACAGGCGGCACAGCAACGGCACTCGCGAACGCGGGGTTGGCTGTCCTCAACATTAGTGAGGTGACAGGCTTTCCGGAGATGCTAGAGGGGCGCGTCAAGACGCTTCACCCTGCGGTGCATGGAGGACTATTGGCAGACCGCGCAAAGCCCGAACACCTCGCGGTAATTGCGGAGCATGGCATCCGTCCGATTGACCTTGTGTGCGTGAACCTCTACCCATTCGCGGCTACGGTGGCGAAACCAAATGTAACGCTAGAGGACGCGATTGAGAACATTGATATTGGAGGACCCGCAATGATTCGCTCGGCAGCGAAGAACCATACTGGTGTTGTTGTCGTGGTGAATCCTGCCGACTACTCCACAATTCTGGACGAGATGACTGCGAATACCGGAAGCGTCAGCCTAACGACACGCCGTCAGCTTGCGGCAAAGGCTTACGCGCACACAGGGCAGTACGATGCCTACATTAGCCAGTGGCTTCTGCAACGCTTTGCACAGGAGGTGGGGAGTGCATCACCAGACTTCCCACAAGAGTTGGCGTTGGGTTATCGCAAGGCGCAAGAGTGTCGATACGGTGAGAACCCTCACCAACGCGCCGCCTTCTACGTTCAACCGGGCGTATCCGAACCGTGTGTCGCAAACGCAAAACAGCTACACGGCAAGGAGCTCTCCTTCAACAACCTCTACGACCTAAACGCCGCCCTTGAGACCGCCAAAGAGTTCACAGAGGAAGCACAAGCTTGCGCCGTTATCATTAAGCACACAAACCCCTGTGGCGTGGCTTTAGGTGATACGCTTGCGGAGGCTTTCCTGAAAGCACGACAAGGGGATGCGATTTCGGCATTTGGGGGAATTCTCGCGGTGACGCGTCCAATCGATGTGGCTACTGCCGAAGAGATAACGGGCAAAAACACCTTCTTCGAGGCGATTATCGCGCCCGGTTATGAGGCGGAAGCGATACCCATTCTTACCGAAAAGAAGAAGTGGGGCGCAAACCTCCGCCTCTTGGAGCTGGGGAGCCTAACGGATTGGCGGGCGAAAGCGGGTGCTACAGGCATCGACTATAAGCGCGTAGTCGGAGGTATTCTTGTGCAGTCGCCTGACCATATCGTCATAACAGCGGAGGATTTGAAGGTCGTCACAGAGCGGGCTCCCTCACAAGATGAGATTGAAGAGTTGCTGTTCGCATGGAAGATAGTGCGCCACGTTAAGAGCAACGCGATTGTCTTTACAAAGGGAAGGCAGGTGGTAGGCGTAGGCGCGGGACAGATGAACCGCGTTCGCTCCGTGCGCCTTGCAGTCGAGCAGGCGGGTGAACAGGCAAAGGGCGCGGTTGTCGCTTCAGATGCCTTTTTCCCCTTCCCTGATGGACCCGAAGCGGCGGCTCAGGCAGGTATCACCGCTATCATTCAGCCCGGCGGCTCTGTGAAAGATGCAGAGACGATTGAGGTGGCGAACAGGTACGGTATCGCAATGGTCTTTACGGCAGTGCGTCACTTCCTGCACTAAGACAAAGAGGTGTTAGGAGATAATACCCTTGAAACGGTCGTAAATCTCTGGCGGGAATGAGCGCGGCTTCCCATCTCTATCAATCAGCATCTGATAGGTTTCGCCCTCCGCAACGTCGCGCTCACCCGCCGTGAGCCGATACCCCATGCGGAGGGTTCGCTTTGAGATTTCCATTACGTAGACGTAGATAGTCACCTCCTCGTCGTACCGCGCCGCGCCCTTGTAGCGGCAGTAGGCTTCGAGTATGGGAAGAAAAAATCCTTGGTCTTCAAGGTCTTGGTAGCGAATACCACGCGCCCGGCAAAAATCCGAACGCGCCGCCTCAAACCACTCAAAATAACGTCCGTAGTAGGCACGTTGCATCTGGTCGGTCTCTGCATAACGCACCCGTAGCGTCATAAAAACCCCATTGTCGGGGAGAGGTTCGTTTCCATCTCGCTTTCGCATACGTCGTCTCAGTTCCTACTCTTTTTATTTATGGCACGAGCGGCGCGTTCATCCACTTCTGCCCCGCTTTGGCGGCAAGGAAGCGTCCCTCACTTAGGGTATAACGCGCCATTTCTCGCCTCATATTCGTTTCGATTTGCGGAGTGGGGCTAAACGCGATAACCCAGAGGAGTGTCATCGCGCCCACAAGGCAGGCGGAGGTAAGACTCTTCGTGAGAGGCTGTTTCCGTAACAGGCTATACCCACCGCAAAACAGCGTGAGGAGCAGAGGAAGTGCCCACCCTAACGCCCATATTACCGCCATAAACTGTGTAGGCTCCCAATCCCAAAAACGATCCATTCGAGAACTCTCTACGCTAATAGCAAGAGAGTGGGTAATCTCTTTTAAGTTGGTGATAGAGTGAAGGTGCGGTTGCCAGAATACGTTAGCAATCAAGAGTACAGCAACACTTCCAATCACCGTCCACCTGTTTTCTGCGGAGTTCCGGCGGAAGTAGAGCGCAATACAGGCGAGTAGAATCAGGTTGAATATAGCCGCCCACAACAGGGTATCCGTTAGCCACCAGTAGAACTCCGCATAATAGTCGCTGTTTTTTACGCCAACCAGTCGAGATACCACTTCGTTCATGGTCAGGTCGTTGGAGTTGTTCTGTACAATCTGCTGGTTGTCCGCTATCCACTGCGCGAGTCCCGCTTCGCCATGTTTTTGCAGAAAGGCTACTGTTTTAGCGCGGTTGGCAGAGGCAGAGGTTCCCCCCTTTTTAGGGGGTACTCTAGGTTGCAGTGCCATCGCTATCACGGAGCTACCGGTCAGACTTGCGAGGTGGCTGGGCGAGTTTTGAAGGAGCCTACCAAATCGTAAGATGCCGCGCCGGTAGGCGATACCCTGCTTATAGTCTCCTTTACCTTCGCTGAGGATGGCTTTATAGGCGAGGATACGTGCCAGATCGCTGATTGGTAGGTAGTGAGGTGCCCTAACTACTTCATGAAGTGCGGCTACTTGTATCGCGGACTGTTTGCCGTAGGCGCGTGTGTAGACTTGATTAACGAGTTCCGCTTCGTTCCACAGATAGTCCTCGTATCGGGACTTTTGAGTGGCAGTTCGTATCGCTTGAAGGGCTTGCTCGTCGACAGCAGGGTCGCTTTCATGCGGCATAGAGAAAATAAAAATCGCTCGCATCAGAGGGAAAAAGGCGTTTTCGGGGTCTAATTTCTCTCCCTGTACCACAGCCTCATAAGCCTCCATAGGCATTGGATATAAAGGGCTGACCGAACTCTTGTGTGAAACAGTGCTGCCTCTCATCTCGTACACTTCACGGCGACTTTCCAAGGGGTCGTTCTGCATAGCATGGCGCAAGATATGAGCGCACAGCCGCTTTGTGTAGCCCCTTCTCTTACCCACTTCCGCTAACCTCTGCACACCCGCCGCACTCTGGTCTGCTCTCTGCATAAGGGCAAGGGTATAGCCGACCTCCAACTCCAATGACTCGTTGCGGTAACGCCCTAACACAGAGTTGATGTTGTCTTCCGGAGTATAGTCTTCGCTCGACTGCTTGAACCCTGAGAGGCGGAGTGTGGCTTTTGTGGATTTATCAGGTATGAAGAGGCTCTTTGCCTGCCGCCAACGCAACTCTCCTGCCCCAGAGAGAGCCATTAGCGCAATGGGAACAAGCGTGAATCCAATAAGAGTTTGTAAACGGACACGAGACTGCATAGCACTGCCTCCTATCCTCCGTTGTAAGGAGGAGACGGCTGACTTTACGAGGTAGATTTTTTTGCCTCACTCAAGGGAACAACTTGAACTTGAAGAGGAGCGTCAAATATAAACTCGAATAAATCACGGTTGTTCTGTACACCCCAAACCTCCATTTGACCATCAGAATCGGAGAAGAGTGTGAGCAGGTAGCGGCGTGGATTGGAGAGGCGCTCAAGGCGAATATCTTTCACCAGCAGAAGGTGGCTTCTATCCACTCCCTCCGCCACGCGCAAAATCGCCGCAAGCACACTTACTAGACGACGCTCCCCCTTATTCAGGTTCACCAGATTTTCGTGTTTTTTCTTAGGAAAGCCTTTGCGGTGATAGAGGGCTACATTCGCGACAATATCAATCTCGGTATCGTTGAAGCCCAGCAGGTCGGAGTTGCGAATCAGGTAGTAGGCGTGCTTCTGGTGGTTTGAGTGAGACAAGAAGTTGCCGATATCGTGCGTTATGGCAGCATAGTCCAGTAGTTCGCGCTCCGCAAGCCCGTAATTGTGTTCACCGAGGCTTTTCAACTCCTCAAACAGACGTAACGCAATGAAAGAGGTGTGTGCGGCGTGTTCCCCCTCATAGTTACAGGCACGTGCCAGCTGAAGTATGCTCCGGCGGCGTACTCCTACCTCCTGATACTGCTGACGCTCCTCCTCTTCACGTAACGTATGGTCGAGGAGGATGCCATCGCGTAGCCCACGCTCACTAACGGTGAGGCGCTCAATACGAAACATCTCCATCAGAGTAAGGAGGATTGCAGAGCCGCCCACAATGATGTCAGCGCGATTTGCATCCATGCCCGGCACTCTACGCCGCTCTTCGAGGGGTAGCTTATAGAGGAGTTCTACCGTAGTTCGGAGGTCTTTGAGGGTGAAGGAGAGCTGCCGCCCTGCCCCTTCCCTACTATCTAGGCTACGCCGCGCTGTAATTTCGCCCAACGTGGTTATGGTTCCGGCACTTCCCATACCAATATCAAAACCTACCTGCCCCACCTTTCGGCTAAGTTGGCTGGCAGTCGCACGAACATACTCCTGTGCTTGGGCAAACTCCTCTGCGGTATAGGCTTTCGCACTGGTAAAAAACCGGCTAGAGAGGCGTATTGCCCCAAGTTTCAGGCTGTCCAGAAGCAGATACTCCTGCTTGTTGCCTATAATAACCTCGGTGCTACCGCCGCCGATATCCATGAGAATGGCTTTGCGCTTGGCGAGGTCTATCCCGCTAGATACGCCGAGCCATATCAGCCGCGCCTCTTCTACCCCAGAGATAACGCGCACCTCAATCTCCGCCTCTTCGCGTACCCTCTCCACAAACTCATCGCGGTTACCGGCTTCACGGGTGGCAGAGGTCGCAAAAGCGATAATCTCCTTCGCACCGA
>JAPLCR010000497.1:0-13831 GCA_026392135.1 Armatimonadota bacterium | reverse complement strand
CCGAAGCCCCGCGCTACCTCCGCAAACTTCGCACAGACAAGCGCACCGCGCTTAATGGCATCAGGGGTCATCTGATTAGTATCAAACTCTCCTTCACCTAAGCGAACGACTTCTCGGTGTTGCGCTAGTGTTGTGAACCCTTGACTCGCTTCACTTCGGACTACAGCGAGACGAATTGAGTTGGTTCCAATGTCGATTGCGGCGAAAATGGGGCTTTCATCTTTCAAAGTAAAGTCAACGGCTCCTTCTAAAGGAAAATATCTGTCGCGTATCGGATAACACATTCGTGGAACAGTACGCTCTTTGAACCTAAAGGCAGTACCCACATGGCATACTTGCCCCCTCTCTGAGTCACTCTTCTCATTTTGGGAAGGGGGCAGGGGTTAGGCTTACCTATTCAGCACTCTCGCCAGAAAAGCGCGTGTCCGCTCCTCTCGCGGCTGAGTAAAGACCTGTTCAGGGTGTCCCTCCTCGCAAATCACGCCCTCATCTAAAAAGATAACGCGGTGCGCCACCTCTCGAGCAAAGCCCATCTCGTGCGTAGCAATAATCATCGTGCGCCCCTCTTTGGCTAACTGCCTTAGCACCGCCAAAACCTCGCCTACCAGCTCTGGGTCAAGGGCAGAAGTAGGCTCATCGAAGAGAAGAAGCTTAGGGCGTAGTGCCAGTGCCCGCGCAATCGCGACTCTCTGTTGCTGTCCGCCGGAAAGTTCACCCGGGTAGTTATGGGCTTTTGCAGCGAGCTGCACCTGCTCCAAAAACACCATTCCATCCCGATTCGCCTGCTCTCTGTCAGTTCCTACCACTTTCAGCGGAGCGAGAGTCACGTTTTGTAAGGCGGTAAGGTGTGGAAACAGATTGAAACGTTGGAATACCATACCGACCTCGCGCCGAACGCGGTTCACACTCTGCGCCGTCACCTCACTCCCCTCAAATACGACTCTGCCGCCCGTCGGGCTTTCAAGCCGGTTGATACAGCGCAAAAGCGTGGATTTCCCGCTCCCTGATGTCCCAATCACCGCCACCACCTCCCCCTCCTCCACGTTCAGGCTGACCCCTTTCAGCACCTCCAATGCCCCAAAACTCTTAGTTAGCTTCGTGATTTCCAAGATAGGCATTGTCGTTAGGCTCCTTTCCGCGACCAGAGAGATCTTCGGCGAGGTTGGCTAATGGGTTGCCAGCGTATCTCCAACTGCCGTGCCAGATAGGTGAGGGGAAGTGTGAGCATAAGATAGATGGCGGCAATAGCAAGGTAGACGGTAGTTGCAGAGCCAGAGTTCGTGGCAATCTCCTTGCCTTCGCGCATTAGCTCTGCAACGGCAACCACCGAAACCAGCGACGAATCTTTGAGAAGCGCAATAGCCTCATTGGTAAGCGGAGGCAAGACACGTCGAAATGTCTGCGGGAGAACCACCCAGCGCATCCCGCCCAGATAATCCATACCAAGTGAACGCGCCGCCTCCATCTGCCCCGTATCAATGCTTTCGATACCAGCGCGAAATATCTCCGCGATATACGCCGCCGCATTTAAGGAGAGAGCGAGTACCCCAGCCGCTTCTGGTTGAAAGTCTATTTTAAGCGCAGGAAGCACAAAGTAGATGACGTAAATCTGCATAAGGAGGGGTGTTCCGCGCACCACTTCGATATACGCAACCATGATCCAACGCAGAAAGGGAAAGCGTGAAATGCGCCCTAAAGCGACCAATAGTCCACCCGGAATGCCAAAAAGCAGGGTTAAGAACGTGATTTTCAGCGTCACTTTTGCTCCGTGCCCCATAGCGGGGAGTGCTTCACGTATTACATCCCAGCGTATACTAAGCGCGGACGCAGAAGGAGGTGCCATCTTTGTACCGCTTTCAGGAGTAGTCTTCCCTGCACTGTTCAGCCATTCCGGAACGTCGGAACCCGCCTTCCGCGCCTTGTCTAGCCCCCCTATCACCCGCGTTGTGAGCCTCTCGCCTATCCACTTATTGTAGATGGCGGCGTAGCGTCCATCCACTATAATTTTTTCGAGAGCATGATTCACCCCAGACATCAGTGTAATGGAGGAGCGCCACGCGACAATCCCCACATTCTCCTCCGTAATGAGTCCGCCAATAAGCTCCAATTCGGAGAAGTTTTTGCGGAGAATCTCTTTGAGGGCGGGAAGGTCTGCCACGAGCGCATCTGACTTCCCATTACGAACATCCATTAAGCCATCTTGCAAGACATCGAACTTGGAGAGGCGGTCTTTGGGAACTCCCATGCGCTCGGCGGCGAACTGCCCCGTCGTCTGCATCTGCACCGAAACGCGATAACCCTTTAGGTCAGATCCCTTTTGGATACGGGTGTCGCCCTTGCGTCGTGCTATCGTCTGCCCTGAAAGGAAATAGGGGCGTGAAAAGAGGTAGCCCTTCTTCTTCCGCTCTTCGGTAATAGTGACTCCAGCCATCACGAGGTCGCACTTCCCACTCTCCAGCGAACCCAGTACGCCCGACCATTCGAGGTTGAGCCAGCGCACCTTTACCCCTAGTTCGCGCCCTATCTCATTCCCGATTTCTACGTCGAAGCCGAGTATCTGCTCTTTCTCACGAAACTCAAAGGGAGGATAAGTGGCGTCTGTCGCAATGATAAGTTCACCGCGCTGACGAATCGTGTCGAGGCGGTCTTGCGCCCGTGCTGTAGAGAGGCTACAGAGCAGACTAAAGACGAGGAGGAGGAGTAGAGGGCAGGATTTCAACTTTCGCAGGCTCCTTCCGAACATGAGGGATCTCTCCTCTCTATTCCGACTTAGAGGTGCGAAATTCCTCTTTTTAAGGGACTATCCTCTCGTAGTTGTTCCTGAGCGCCCCGTCAGAACAGGATCACTCGTATCCTCTTCTAGTAAATCTTGGTAGTTCTCACATACTTTACGATAGGCGTGCGCGTGTTCCTCAACGATTTCAGGATAAAACTTCTTGAACCAAGGGGTATAGTAGGCACGGTAGTTGATACGTTCGCTGATGGGAAGGCTACTATCCGCCTGCCGTACATCTCGCCCAGAGTTCGCGATTCGTGTCGGTTTACCATGTCCATAAACGTCGCAAGTCTGTAGTAACGCGTGCTTATGGAGTGCCATGTTCACACCCGGAGAGCAGGATGCCCCACCATGCGCGGCGTACCACCCCGCCATATTGCTCCCCGAATTGGCGAAGACGCGGTGCGCCCTAACACCCGGAACGTCCTCCAGCAAGTCCCAAAAATAGTTCATAGCACGGCGAATCTCTTCACAACGTGCATCGTAGTACTTGAGCTGAACGCGCCCCACCGCAGAACTCATCTGGTGCATTCGGTACTTGTATCCACCTACAGGAAGCCCCGCAAAGGGACGCAGTGCCTCTGTTTCGAGGTCTGAGGTGTACCGCTCATAGTGTCCCAGAGTAAGGGCACGCTCATAGATAGCGCGGTTATTTGTAACGAGCATACCTCCCTCCCCAATTGCAAAGGATTTTCCCGTCATCAGCGACATTGCGCCCACATCTCCGATTGTGCCGAGTTTTCGCCCTTTGTACAGCCCACCCTGTGCGTGAGAGACATCCTCTATCACCTTCACCCCATGCTCACGCGCTATTGCCACGATCTCGTCCATATCGGCAGGGTATCCGAGATAGTGAACAACAACAATCGCCTTTGTGTGCTTTGTGATACGATGTTCAAGGTCATTTGGGTCAAGACACAGTGTAGCGGGGTCTATATCGGCGAAGGAGACGGTTGCACCGAGTGAGAAGCAGGGTAGCGCGGAAGCCCAGTAGGTAACGGAAGGACAGATAATCTCATCCCCTACACCTACCCCACAACCGTACATGGCGGCATGGAGCGAGGCGGTTCCGTTACAAAAGCCGAGAGCAAACTGAGTTCCCTGCCACTCCGCAAACTCCCGCTCAAACTTTTTGGTTATATCGGTATCCGACATCGCGCCCCGCCGCAACACATCCAGAACCGCCGCCTCATCCTCTTCCGTGACGATGGGCCAGTGGAAAGTATCACGAGGCGGTGTCTGAACCGCCTTATCGCCCCCCAGAATCGCTAATTGTGCCACTGTTTCGCCTTTCTGTTCTTACTTCACCTTTTCGATACTGCCATGCTTAGCCCGTGATGTGTCGGCGGCATGAATAAACACCATGATTTCACGCATAACCCTATAGTCAATTGGTGGCTTTTTGGTTTTGCACATCTCCACAAAGACCTTGAGTAGCTCCCAGTAGAACGCCGCGCCCTCAATCACAAAAGGAACATTACCCTTCTCGTAGTGCGCCACAAACCCGAATCCATACTGTCCTGCACGAATGCCCCGCACACTTCCAACATGACCGCTCTTCCATATCCCCGTAACGACCTCGCCTTCAAGTGTACTGGTCATCTGTACTTTTTCACACCCCGCCCCCATAAGTGCGTAGAGCAACTCTACACCGTGAATACCATAGTGAAGCAAGCCGGGGTTACCGGGATGCAGCTCTGCCGCGCCCCACACATCTGCTGACAGCAGTTTGCCGTATTTCGATTGGAGATCCAACGCCTCTTTTACCTTGGGGTCGTAGCGTAGTGAGGAGCAGGAGAAAAGAGGAACTTTGTACTTCTGTGCGAGGGCTATCATCTTCTCTGCCTCCTCAACGTTCTGCGCGAAGGGCTTATCTACAAATACGGGCAACCCCGCCTTGAAGAATGGCTCAGCACGTTTGAGGTGCCTTTTGCCCTGTTGCGACTCTATCATCACTGCATCTATCTTACCAATAAGGTCTTCGGGCTTCTCCACCAGTTCGATTCCGTAGCCACGTAGCTTCTCGGTGTAGCCCGCAATACGCTCCGGCATGATTTCGGAGTCGCCAGGAAAGCCTGCAACTACCTTCGCGCCCTCCACCCACTCGGTTGCGGCAACATCAATGTGGTTGAAACGTTGTGTAAAGGCTTCAACGTGCGAAGTGTCAAAATCCACTAATCCAATCCGAATCATAGTAGGAGTCTCCTTTTGGTTCTCTAGCGGGGGCACGGCGTTGCGCCCTGCTCGCCCTCCAATAAACAACATCAGTCCCAAACATAGTAGAATGAAGTAACTCTGCCTCATAAAAATACCTCCGGGGCAATTCGCACTGCGTCACCCCTCTCACTTCTCTATCAATATGCCAAAGTAACCCTTATGCTTCCGCATCCGTCTAATATGCGAACTCTTACGCTGTTTGTCGCCCTACACTACCCTTCAAAGGAAGCACTATGAAACCCATTCTATTTTTAAGCACAATACTCCTCTCTTGTTCACTAATACCTCTGCTTGCTCAAACACCAAACAGTGCAGTAGCCCTCTCTACAGAGCCTCCAACCGTAGAATCGCTCATGGCGAAAGAGGAGGCATTCCAAGTCAACAACACCCTCCGCCTACAAAATATCGGCATAAGAAGCCTCCTGCGCCGCCTTGCAGGGCGAAACCAGAAATACCTTGATGTCAGACCCGATATGCAGGAGGAGAGAGTTACAGCTTTTATTAGGAGCCGCTCCACCGCTCTGGCTACAAAAGATATTGCCAACCTGCTGTGCGGGATGTGGCGGGCGATACCTAGCACAGAGCATACAGAGGGCTACACCATCCTGCACAACGCTCGTGCCATTAGCCGCGAAGAGGAGCTATGCTGGTAAGATACCTAAAAATCAGCCCTGAAGAGTATCGCAAACTAGAAGCAGAATTAAGACAGGAGAAAAAAGAGGGGGATGACCCTCTGCTTCACAATGGAAACCTCTTCTCTCTAAGGTACACCCCTGCCCGCACCGCTATCGCCCTGCTCGGAACACTCTCCGATGAGCAGATATTTGAGGGAATCAAAAGCCAACGCTACTTTCTCTCTGCACGTTCAATGACGGATACCCAAAAACGCTTGGCTCTAGAGCTAGCAAAGTATGCAGGTACGGCTTCAGAGCAAGAGGGAGGAGAGAGCAACCGCGGGGTAAGATTGAGTGAGAGAGCCCAGTTTGCGCGTGAATTCGGCATCTTCTTCTATTTTTCACTCGACCCTCTAAAGGCGTGCCTTCCCCGCTTCGAAGTAGGGTTTGGTGGAGCAATTTTGGCAGGTGCCAGTATGGGGAAAGAGACGGATTTTTCGCAGGATCTCCTGCCTGTACGAGGTAACCCGTATGCCCATCCAATCACCAAGCGGCTACCCAAATACCCCGAACTGGAGAGCCAGACCTTCCCTGAAGCGATTGACACGGCGCAGTGGAAAAACGCGACTTGGGACGAAGTTCTCACTACCCTCTCCGCAAACCTCAGCCTCCCGCTCTACTCGGATAGCTATAGTTACCTGCCCACCCCGCAAGACAGAGGAGACCTGCCCATACCAGATCTAGTAAAAAAATCGCTGCCAGAGGCACTGGATGCACTCTGCAACCGCTACCACTACCTCTGGTGGTATCAAGACGGAGCCATCCTGTTTCGTAGCAGAACCTGGTTTATAGAGAAACTGTACGAAGTTCCGTTTGCTACAATAACTCTGCTTGAAAAGCAACTCAAGGCGAAGCAGGGGCTGGATGCCGATGCGATAACTGCTCTAACCGAACTGACTCCTCGTCAGTTGGAGGGGCTTGGTGTGATGGCGGTCTCTTCACAGGGTGGTTTGCAGTTGGCGAGCACAAATCGCGAGGCTTACAGAAGCGTGCGCGGAACAGGAAACGCATATCGCTCCTATAACTATCTGCGCGTATTCAAGTTACTCTCTGCCGACCAGAAGCGCGAGGCGATGGGCGCAGCAGGTATTCCCTTTGAGCATCTCTCAAAAGAGCAACAACGAACCCTCTCCTTTGTTCTTATACAAGAGTTGGGTTCCGAAGTAGGTTATCAGCCAAAAGATATCTTTTTCAAGGTCAAGCAGTCGCCTTTAGCCGAGTCTTCGGATAACACAGTAGAGAGTAGTGGCTCAGAAGCAACACAGCAGAGCATGGCAGGAGTTCAACTGACTATTTCTGCACTGGAGCGTCCTAGCACCCCCCTTAACGCACAGTTGACTATCGCCATAAAGAGAGGTACCATATCTCAAACCCCGACGAGGAGGCAGACACAAGAGCCTTGAAAGAGATAGATGTACCGGAATGGCTAGAGCCTCTTATTGAGCATGAAGCGTACTATTTCGCTTTTGCCGGTGAACTCGAAAAGACCCCTGTCGCATGGTTTTTCCGCAGTGAGGCACTCTTCGACTACGGCGACGCGAACCACACCTTCAACCTTAGGGACGATGGGCGCGGACCCGCGGCAGTTGCCGACGCGGTGATTCGCTATTTTAAGCGTTATCACAAGCGTATTATTGCTGATGTAGACATGGTAGCCGAGGCGCAAGGGATCGGCGGAGCCTTGCGTCAGCGCGGAATCATGCCTGTAGTGGGAAGCATGAGCCTTATGTGTTACCCTCACTCCTATCACCCTCCTCGTAAAAACCCGCATATCCAGGTTCAAGAAATCCCTAAAGAGGGGCGGGTTTTGGAACACTGGATAGACATTGTGGGCGGAAACGGAGACGACTCGGAGAAGTGGCGCAGAGTAGCGCGGGCAGAAGCCCTCTTTACATCCACAAGAATCTATATGGCTTTTCTGGAAGGAATACCTGTCGGAACGTGTAGCCTCATATCGGGGTTAGGGTGGGGGCGTATCGAAAGCGTGATGACGATTCCGCTCTATCGTCGAATGGGGGTTGCGACAAGCCTTGTGTGCAAAGCCATCGCCGACTCTCTGGTAATGGGCAATAAGATGACCTACCTCTTCACAGAAACGGGGGGGACTGGTGAGGCTCTCTACAAGAACATGGGCTTTGAAAGCCTTGCACAGAGTCCCCTACGGCGACATCTAGAATAGCCTCCTCTCTTTTTCGCTCAAGCGGAGAGTAGCACTCGCTGGGCTAAAAAGAGAGGTCTGTCCAAAAGCAAGAAAGACCTCTCCGTGCGGCTATTCTGTCGCTCTTGGAGACAACGGTGGAAGTGTGTTCATAAACGGACGTTCACACCTGAGATGGAATAGGTACGTGACCCCGACAATAAGAGGTACACCCGGGAACATAAGCAGACACCACTGTAGGATCTTCATCTTCTCCAATGGGAAGAGAAGATAGGTGAGTACAACACGCAAAAGTGGGTCGTGCAAAAGATAGACGCTATACGAGAACGTGCCGATAAACACCAGTTTTGGGCGCGAAAGCAGGTCTCGCAGTCGGTTTTTCCCCGTTTTTGATGCGGCGACAAGTAGGCACATACTTGCAGGTCCCGCTATTAAGTCCACAAGATACGAGTACTGTAAGCCTATCAGTGGATTGATATTGATGAGCAGAATGATAGCCCACAACGTGTAGGCAAGAGGGTGCCATATTCGCTTATCGCGCCATCTTGTCCACTTCTCCTCCTCCCCATACGCGATATTCGCGCCGAACATACCCAGAGTAAACAGTCCTAGGTAGTGCGGAGCCATCCAACCATGTGCCATGTGATGAAACTTAATGTAGAATGAATAGGTTAGCAGCATAGTGAGGGCAGATGTCCAGCCCGCACCAATTTTCCTCCAAAGCACAACAAGAAGCGGAAAGAAGAAGTATATCTGATACTCCACCGCAATAGACCAGAGAGGTCCGTTCGCCCCGAAATCTACTCCCATCATCTTACCGATAGCCGCCTTTTTCTCAGGAGTACCAGTAATCATATCCATCAGGTCAACGTTGGCAATTTCGGAATAGTGTGGATTGAAAAAGGGTTGCCAGTTCTGGATGAGCAGACCGTGAAAGGTGAGCCACTGCTTCGCCGCAGGGATTGAGTGGGCGAGTGACACATCTGATCTCTTCGCCAATAGAGTGAACATGAGCAGAAGTGAGATGCCGAGCGTGAAGTAGTAGGGCGGGAGAATGCGGCGAGTGCGCCGTTTGAAGAAGCTGAGTGCCCCGCCCTTTAAGAGGCCTCTGTTACGAATGACGGGAAGCATAAGGCAGAAACCAGAAATAACGATAAAGAGACTGACCGCAAAACGCCCACTCTGTAGGAAGAAGGTCGCCAGCGAAAACCAAGTCGGCGGCATATCCCCCTTTCTAAAGTCCCACGTATGTTGAAAACTGTGATACATAATCACATAGATTGCGGCGCAAGCACGGGTTCCATCTAGAAAATCGAGGTGCAGCCGAGGCTTAGTAGCCTCACTACTCTCAGACGCAGCCACGGAAGGCGTTAGGGTATCAGGCAAGGGGTATCTCCAAAGCTAAGATTAGAGAGAGTATACCTGAAACATTTTGTCTACCATAGGAATCGCGGAGAGTTAATACAGATTGATAGGGGCTGAATCGCTATTTTGATACAGGAAAAACCACCCTTAATGGGGAACCAACGGGAATAACATTCCAATTCGCAATAGGGGAGACAATCAAGATGCTATGGAGTAGTGTTGGAACCGCGTGTGCTTTGGGGCTTATGGCTGTAGTGGGGCAGACGACCACCTCTTACCCGCCTGCAGAGGCACTGCCTGTTATTTCTGGGCTACCCGATCCCTTTTTACGCTCTGATGGAACTCGTATCCAGTCAAAACGCGAATGGAGCGCCAGCGAAAAGCCCTTCTGAACCTCATTCTACACTACGAGTACGGAGAGCTACCCCCCGTCCCGCGCAGTGTCAAAGCAGAGATACTAGCCGCCCAGCCCATTGAGGGAGTGGCGGGTACGGAGCAAGAGATTCTGCTAACGATGGGTCCCAAAGGAGGGGTATCTACACATCTTTTCCTCGCGAAGCCAGAGGGAGAGGGCACGTTTCCGGTTTTGATTACGGGTGACCTCAATTGGGGACGCATTAAGCCTGAGATAGTACGCGCCATCGTGCAGCGTGGATACATCCTCGCGGTCTTCAATCGAGAGGAGATTGCCTCAGATAACAACGCTCACCATGGGGTCTATAGAGCCTACCCGAACTACAAGGGGGGACGCTTGGCGGCATGGGCATGGGGCTATCATCGCGTAATAGACTACCTTCTCACTCTCCCCAGCATAGACGGAAAGCACATTGGGGTAACAGGACACTCACGGGGAGGTAAGGCGACCCTTCTAGCAGGCGCAACGGATACGCGCATTGCGCTAACGGCTCCAAATAACTCCGGTTGCGGGGGGGCAGGCTGTTTTCGTATTCTGGATGGTAAGTGTGAAGACATTACGGCGATTCTAAAGAACTTCCCATTCTGGTTCTCACCGCACTTTCAGGAGTTCATTGGGAAAATTGACCACCTGCCCTTCGACCAACACACCGCCAAAGCGTTGATTGCACCTCGCTCCCTCTTAACAACGGAGGCACTGGGCGACCACTGGGCAAACCCCCAAGGAACGCAGATAACGCACTCCGCCGCCAAAGAGGTGTTCGACTTTCTGGGGGTGGGAGAGCGCATAGGGATTCGATTTAGGGAGGGCGGACACGAGCATAACCTGCAAGACTGGACGGCACTTCTCGATTTCGCCGATATACAGTTCTTCGGAAAAAAGGCATCGAGTGCGTTTACCACGCTCATATTTCCAAATGCCGAACGCGGACACACTTGGGAGAGACCGGCGAAGTGAGCGAGAACCCAGTGCCTTCAAAGCCTTCTCAGATAGCCTCTTTGACCCCGTTACGGGGTATCGCCGCCATTCTCGTGGTTCTTTTTCACCTTACAGGGCTTGCCTATATGCAACACTTGGGCGAGGCACTTCCGGGTACAAGCATACTCAGCAGAGGATACCTGTGGGTAGACTTCTTCTTTGTGTTAAGCGGCTTTATTATCACGCACGTCTATGGGGATCGCTTCACGAATGGGCTAAACCGAAGAGAGGTGAAGGACTTCCTTGTCGCTCGCTTTGCCCGTCTCTACCCGCTTCACTTTGTGGCGTTGTGTATGACGGTCGCACTCTACCTGCTTATCTACTCGAAGATGCCGCCCTCCAAAACCGATGACGGCTTTAATATGGCAGATTTCTACGGCTGGAAAGCACTCCCCTCCCACTTTCTCTGGCTTATCGGCTTTGGGCTTACAAAAATGAGTTGGAACGTACCCGCATGGTCGATCTCTACCGAGTGGTGGACGTACATACTGACCCTACCGCTCTTCCGATACCTGAATCGCGGAGTTTCAAAGCGTACCTTTATCGTTCCTGCACTCTGCATACTGGCACTCTACGTACTGGTCTCACACCATGAGAGTAACTCTCTCGACCTTACATTCGATTTCGGTATCCTGCGCTGCCTACTTAGCTTCACTCTAGGAATCTGCCTATACCAGTTCTACAAAACAGGCGTAGGGAAAAGCCTTCTCTCCAGCGATAGAGCCTTACTCTGCGCCCTCCTCCTCACCCTGCTGATACTTCACTTTCCCTATCCTGCCGGCACTCCAGCACCTCCCCCCTTGCTATTTCGCGTACACCCGCTCACTCCCTACTTTGATGTCGCGAGTCCGCTAGTGTTCGCGCTTCTTGCTCTTTGTGTAGCTTATAATCATGGGAAAGGCTACCAATTTTTGAATATCCGACCTCTGCGCTATCTGGGAGACATCTCTTTTTCTGTCTACTTGATGCAGGGCAATAGTTTTACGGTGTTTATGATTGCGGCAGGGAGCTGGCGGCAAAAACACCCTGTAGGAGATATGGGGTGGAGCGACAAACTCCTGCTCTACAGCTTTGTAGTTCTCTTTGATGTGGTGCTGGCAATGGCGACCTATCGGTGGGTGGAGAGACCCGCACGGGGATGGATACGCCGAAAACTGAGTGCAGAGAAAACGTAAGGTCACCCAAGGCACCTGCCTGCCATCCTAATCACCCCTCTCCCAAGCCAATTAGGTAACTTTCTCCCCTGTTTTGGGTTCCAAAAAGCGAAATGTCCCATCTACAGACCTTTCAGACAGGCTCCCTCGCCCAGAATTGGGAGAGGGATGTCCGTTAGGACAGGGTGAGGGCTAGTTCAGATCCTCTGCGTAACATGAGTTAGGTAAAGTACTCTACCTGACCACTTTGCAGACAAGTCCTTCTCCCAGAATTGGGAGAAGGATGCCCAAAGGGCAGGATGAGGGCTTACGTACTTCAAAAGAGGTGGGCTAACGCCTACATCTTCATCTCAACAGTGTAGCGCAGAACCGTTTTGCTGTTCGCAGGAACCTTCACCGTCCACTGCGACTGAAAGGCGTTTAGTTTCACACTCTTCTCCGACTCCTCTAGCATCTTCCAGTAGCCCTGATAGTCCTGGATGGCGCGAAGCTCTACGGAACGCCCCTTCTGGTTGTGCATCGTCACCTCAATCACCTTCTGAACGGTTTTCTTGTCTATCTTCTTGTTCTGCACCAGCCTCCACTCCGAAAACACATCAAACGCACTCGAAAGTGTGAGGTATATCTTCTCCTCTTTGGGGGTATCACCGATACTACCCGCTCCAATGTACTGTGAAACACCGGAAGCGTCCGGCTCATAAAGGCGTATCGCGCCGTTTGGAAGCGGCTCCCCCAGCCCATTCTTCTCTGTATTGTAGAAGGTGAGCGCAACGGCAGTAGTACACTTGTGCGCCGCAGACGTGCCGTCCCAGAAGCCATAGTAACTCTGGAGAGGCGGAAAGCCTGTATTGTAGTCTCGAATCACCTTCACAGCCTTACTTCCCAGCATCAGAAGGCGGTTCATCTGCTCCTGCACCACCGTCGTGGGAGTCTTGACAGTATAGGCGTGCAGGTCACCAAGTGCTTGCGGTGCAGAGAACCTGCTATTACCATCAGCAAGTTGTGATTTGGCGGGTACTGCCTCGGTCATCTTCATGGATTTTTGCATCTCCATTCTATCCCTTCCTTCCACAACCGCTCTATTCGGGGAGCCTGCCACCAGTATCACTTTCGCCGCAGGGTAGTTAGCACCCGTTTTGTTGAGAACGGTTGCCCAGCACTCAAGGTTTATCGTGTCTGAGTCCGGGGAGAGGGTTCCTGTGTAGTCTGCACTCCATGAAAGCCCGCGAGTCAGATAGGAGAACTCAAGGTTTGCAGGTTGACTGGCGGGGCTATTTACTTGCAAGGAGACTTGAGGCATAGGAATCACGTCGGGGAGAGTGGGAGCGACCATCGTACCTTGCGGATGTATATAGAACTTATCACCAGACTGAAGAACAAAGTTGCCCCCCTGCCCCGCCATAAGCGTTCCTTTCTGGACATCCGAGGGATAACCGTTTTGGTTATAGCGGACGACCTCTATCTCCTTACCCAAATAGCGTTGAAGGAGGTCTTCTCCGGTCTTCACGCCGAGGTCATACGCCTGAGAGGTGGTTAGCGGAGCCTGCGCCTCATTACCTAGCCAGCGCAGAAGAATAGACTGCGGGTCGAGTTGACTGCTCACCTCTCGTAGATAGAGGTGGTTTTCGCCCTGCTGAACGGTATGAGGGCGTACCTCTCGCACCATACCAAAATCGTCATGGTAGATGGTTAAAGCAAGCTCTTTGCGTTCAGTGACAATCCCTTGGTTGGGTGCGGCGCGTGTCACGCCTTTAGTGGCGTACCACCCTACCCCCACAAGAGCAAGAGCGGCGATTCCGACGATAAGCGGTCTGTTTTTCATGATGCGTAACCCCCTTATGGTAGCGCAGTTTGGTTGGATAAAATAGAGTGGAAGCGTACAGTGATTCCTTATAGAACAGAGGTCTATTTGCAATACAAAGGTGCTTCAAGTACGCAAAATGCAGGTGAAGAGGTTCCATTGACTCTTGTGATACCATCTCTTCATCTGTATTAGGTACCGTTTTGCCCGAAAGGGTTCACGGTAGAAGTAAAAGTTTGGGTCTATAGGCTTTCGTGTGGGTATAGGTCAAGTTTTCCAAGAAAGAAGAGAAT
>JAPLCR010000472.1:4550-10645 GCA_026392135.1 Armatimonadota bacterium | reverse complement strand
GTACTCTCCAGTCTGTTCGCTACATGGAAACTCAGAGGAGAAGAGACACTCACTGCCTGTCAGAACATGATGCAAAAGGCGCTAAAGAGTTCCTTGCCCCACCCTGCCTAATTTCTACTCCCATAACCCTGAACTCTTACACTGTTTTTTGACGCTTGACGAATCCTCGCGTACATTCTATAATAGGGCGCGTTTCCTTGCCAAAATCGCTGTTTTTTATTTTTTGGGGTGGAGACTAATTTTATAACCGCAATTATCGGGACGCATCGCGTCGTCCTTAACGATGAGGAGATACCGCGTGACACCAGATGACCGCGAACAACTTCTGAAGCAGGTAGAACAACTTCAGCACGAACTGGCTGAAGCTCGTCTAAAAATGTCTGAACTAGAGCACAAGACGAGTACCAGTACCTCGGCAGATGTTGGGGATATTTCTGTTACCATTAGTGAGTTTGAAGACACCCTCCGCCGCCTTGTTCAACGTACTGCCATGATTGTGCAGGCAGAAAAGTGCGTCGTTATGGTGCGCGACAGGGAGGCTGGCTGCCTAGTGGCACGCACTCCTGCCTTTGGTCTCTCGGAAGAGGAGGTGAAGGCATACCGGGTCATAGAGGGCGAAGGTGGCTCTGATACGGTGTACCAGTCGGGTGAACCTCTCGTTTTTGCATCTGCCCAAGCAGCAAATGAGCTAGACCGATTGAAGGTGCGAAATGGTATCTCTGTACCCCTCCTTGTGGAAAAGCGCGACGACAATAATATGCTGATGGAGCGTATTACCGTTGGCGTGCTAAACTGCTTTAACAAGCGGTATGGCGGCGAGTTCAACGATGAGGACATACGCCTGCTTGAGCGTCTTTCGCGCAGTGCCGCCGCAGTGATTGCCAATGCACAGATGTTTCAAGAGGTGGTCGCTGAAAAAGAAAAACTGGTTCAGACACTAGAGAGTCTCACCGCAGGCTTACTTCTCATCAATCAGAAAAACCGAGTAGTGCAGATGAACGCCCATGCGCGGCAAATGTTTGTTGAAGGTGGTGTCGACCCCCTGAACAGACCTTTCACCGATGTCATTCAGCATGAAGAGTGCAAATCTATACTACAACGCATGATTCAAGATTCCGTAAACCCACTTCCTACTTCCCTTCCTCCAGAAGAAAATAAAAAGCCCGACGAAATTCGTGTTTATGACTCGGATGGAAGAGAGTTTATCTATCAAATGCACGCGGCAACCGTGCGTGACGATGCGAACAACCTACTTGGCACGGTCATCATTTTCAACGACGTAACGGAACTCCGCAACCTTGAGCAGATGAAAACAAACTTCGTCTCCATCGTAGCGCACGAACTCCGAACTCCGCTCACACCAATGAAGGGCTTTATCCGAACTCTTCTAGATGATGTGAACGAAGAGTGGTATCTTCTAGAAGACAGACGTGAGTTCTACACCATTATTGATGAGAACATAGACCGACTGAGCCGCCTAATCAACGACCTGTTGAATATCTCCCGTATCGAACGGCTCGGAGCGCAAGGCTTAGAGATGACATGGGAGCAGGTGGAGCTACATGAGGTCGCCGATTCCGTTGTGACGATGCAGCGAGGTCGTACTGATAGGCATACGCTTGTCGTAGACTTTTCACCTGAACATATCATCATTGAGACAGATAAGGATATGATTCAGAACGTTCTGCACAATATCATCTCAAACTCTATCAAGTATGCGCCCGGTGGCGGCGAGATTCGCATTCTAGCACGTATTGAACCCGCAAACGCGGAACACCCCGAATCGGTCGTTATCGGAGTAAAAGACCAAGGAATGGGAATGACCGAACCCTTCTTAAAGCGTATTGGAGAGAAGTTCAATCGTGGTGATGGACGCACCAAATCAGGCGGTACAGGAATAGGGCTATGGCTAGTAAAGAATATCGTCCTCGCGCACCATGGAGCGATGTGGGCGGAGAGCCCTGGGATTGACCAAGGAACCACCTTCTGGGTACGCCTTCCCGTAGTTCATCGAGAAGACGATAACGATGCTCCCGTTACCATGCAGAAAGACTAGGGTTTGTGCCTGTGTCTGAAAGTAAAAACAGCCCTCTCCGCTTGGAGATAGTGCGCGAACCTGGCAGCGAAGGGTTACCCCTCCCCTCCTACGCAACACCGGGAGCGGCAGGGTTAGACCTTTATGCCGCGATACTTGAAGGTGAAGAGATCGTACTGGAGCCGGGTAAGCGGGCGTTAGTGACCACGGGACTGCGTATCGCAGTCCCATTGGGATATGAGGCACAGATACGCGCTCGGAGCGGGCTAGCGATAAAACACGGAATCGGACTGGTAAACGCTCCCGGAACCATAGATAGTGACTACCGCGGAGTGGTACAGGTTATACTTATCAACTGGGGTGACAGCCCTTTCACAATTCGACGCGGTGATAGGATAGCGCAGATGGTACTCTCTTCAGTTGCCTCTGCCGTACTTGTAGAGTGTGCGGAGTTAAGTGGAACAGAGCGCGGTGAAGGAGGGTTTGGTAGCACCGGAGTAAGAGACTCTTCGATACCATAGCTTCTGAGAGGGCAGGTAAAACACGATGATTTGCTCCTATTGCGTCTTTATTATGCCGGACGATAGTAAGTACTGCCCTAGTTGCGGCAGACCCACCCCCCTTGTCGGGGACGTAGTAGATGTGATTCGTACGCCTCAAGCAGTTGTGATCTCCACACTCCCTCCCGCAGTAGAAACCAACGCGTCGGTAGCCTCCCTTCCTTCAGCTAAACCCCAAACGCCTCACGCTGATATTGAACTACGGCTCTCCACCGCAAATATCCACCGCCTCCGCAAGGAGTGGGACAAAGCGGCGGATATGTGTGCGACTGTTCTGGAAATGGAGCCTTCCAATCCCACCGCACACTCCCTGTTGGGCGATATTTGCAAAGAGCAGAACCGCCTTGAAGATGCACACCGCTGGTATCGCATGGCGGTCACCCTCAAGCCAAACGCCTCTGACCAAACCAAACTCAAAACAGTCGAAGCCTTACTTGCAAAGAAACAGGGCGGTGGTACACAGGTACTAAATCAGAAAATAGTACTGCCCGTTCATGCAGATGGAAGCGTCGTATCAGGAACCACACAGCTAGCGGGTGTCAGTCCGCGCCGCTGGCTAAAAGCAATAACTCTTGTCTCGGTAGTCTTCATGGGAATTACGGTAGTCGTGCTAGGCGCGTTTCAGATGGGCAAACGCCAAAACTCCGCTCTCCCAAAGCCACTTCCTGCAACCAGCTATAACTCAAACCTAACTCCTGCTCCGCTACCCAACCAACGCCCTACTGTAAGCCCTACCCCACTGAATCCCCCTCCCTCTACTCCGCCTAGCTCAGAAGGAGGAACAGGATTCCCGCCAGACAAACCGCGCAGTGGAACGCCCCAAACACAACCCTCCACTAATTCGCCTACCCCTCCCCCAGTGGGCGGTAGTTCGTCCACCCTACCCGGACTCAAACCTGCAACGGTTCTCTCTGTGATGGAGCACCCTACCGCTATACAACTAAAAGCCCCAGACGAGAGTAGCGACGACGCAACGCACCTGCCGGGAGAGATGTGGATTGGAAATATTCAGAAGGATGCAAAACTGCCGCAAGCGATTATCGAAATAGAGAGTCCGCTCAAAGACAAGGAGGCGTTGAACGACGATCAGAAACGACTCATTCTACGCAATGTCTATCGCGCCGCAGAGCGCGTATCCAAGGCGGAGCCGAGTCTTAAAGCGTTGGGATTTATGGTGATGGCGAATGGAGACAAACCGAGTGAGCGGACTCCTCTCTTCTACGCTGAGTTAGAGCCAAAATCTCTTGCGAGTATAGACATTGAAAAAGCCTCTATGACCTCCATGACAGAGGGGTTACGTGATCATAAGTGGGTGAACACCCTAGACGTAACACCATCCTCTCCACAAGTCGCCAGCACACCTTCAAAAACACCACCTGCCCAGCCTACAGCCCCAAAGCCTTACGTCTATATCGAGTTTGCTCCTACCAAAAGCTCTACCAAAAATTAGAGGAGACTAGCCTGTGCTGATTGTCATAGTTTCGGTTCACGTAAAACCTGAATCTATCGAGGCGTTCAAAACAGCAACGATAGCCAACGCAAGCGAGAGCGTTCAAGAGGCAGGTATCGCCCGTTTCGACGTAATACAACAGAACGACACCCCTACCCATTTCCTGCTCATAGAGGTTTACAAAGACGCAGATGCGCCCGCCAAACATAAGGAGACCGAGCACTATCAGATATGGCGCGATACGGTAGAGGAGATGATGACAGAGCCGCGCACAAGCCTGAAATACGCCAACGTCTTCCCCGACGAAAATGGATGGGGCTAGCCGATGGGCGTTACCTTCAAGACGACACATCGGGAACCGCTACAGTTTGGCTTCGCGACGGCGAATCAGATTGTCTTCGGCGCGGGAACCCTTCGGAATGTGTTCGCAGACGCGACGACTTGGGGAAGCCGTGCGCTTCTTGTTACAGGAAGTGACCCAAACCGCTCGGCATCCGTCCGCCTGATAGCGGCAGGGCTTGCGGGGCTTGAGATCGTTGCCTACTCAGTCGCCAAAGAGCCAACCGCCGAAATCGTGGATGCCGGCGTTCGTCTCGCGAAGGCGGAGGCTTGCGACGTGATTATCGGGTGCGGGGGCGGCAGCGTGATAGACGCGGGTAAAGCCGTCGCCGCGCTTCTCACGAACGGCGGAAGCGTTCTCGACTATATCGGAAGCGCGGCTACAAAGCGTCTTTCGCTCCCCTCCGCGCCCTACATCGCCATTCCTGCCACTGCTGGAACGGGCGCGGAGGTTACGCGAAACGCTGTCATCTCGCTGCCCCAAGAGGGGATGAAGATAAGCCTTCGTAGCGACTTCATGATTCCTAAAGTAGCGATAATAGACCCGGATCTTGCCCTCACACTTCCCCCTTCTCTTACCGCCAGCACAGGGCTAGACGCGCTTACGCAGGTTATAGAACCCTACGTAGCCCTACACCCTCACCCTATCGCCGACCTCTTCTGCCGCGACGGAATACAACGCGCCTCGAAATACCTCCGATGCGCCTACCAATATGGAACGGACTTGGAGGCGCGGGAAGAGATGGCACTGGTCAGCCTATACGGGGGCATGGCTCTCGCGAACGGTCAACTGGGGGCGGTGCATGGCTTCGCTTCGCCTATCGGGGGGATGTTTTCTGCGCCGCACGGAGCCGTCTGCGGGCGACTGTTGCCTCTGGTAATGGAGTGCAATGTTCGCGCCCTACGGAAGCAGAAGGCAAAAAGGACGCTGGCGCGGTATGGTCAAGTGGCGCGATGGCTGACGGGCGAACCGCAAGCCGAGATTGAGGATGGGATAGAGTGGGTGAAGGCTCTTGTAGCCGAGTTCCGCATCCCCGGACTCTCCGCCTACGGAATCACACTCGCTCATATCTCAGAAATCGCGTTGAAAGCGCAGTCCGCTAGCTCCATGCAGGGCAACCCGATTCGCCTTACGCACGATGAGTTATCAGAGATACTCACTCTGGCGTTGTAGAGGTAAGAACACAGATGCGCCCTGCCTACTTTTCCTTCTCTTCTATCCTCCCAGCCTTTCTATTAAAAAAACTTCATTGCGCTCATTCGTCTACTTGTTTTTTCGGGGGGGGGTGATATTATAGTGTAATAGCAAAAAGTAAATTGCATCAACGTAGTGTAATGCACTAAAGTGTGAAAGGTGGTGTCACTGTGAAGATTTCGCCTGTCTCTCTCTTATGGGTATCTCTGCTCTGTATAGTCGGAAGTGTTGTCACCTCACCCAGTGCAGGGCAAACGCAAGCTCCTACCTCAATGATGCTCTCTGCTTCTCCGTATCTGCAAGTGCCTATCACCTTATACCTTAAAAGCCAGCCCCTTACTATCTGCCTGAAAAACCTATCTGAGCAAAATCACGTCTCCCTCTCTGTTACTAACAAGTTAAGTGAACGCCGTATCTCTGCATTTTGTAAAAAACTTTCTCTCCATAAATTTATGCGAGCTGTAGCGAACATTATGGGCATGACATGGCAACAAAAGAAACAGGGGGCGAACGGAG
>JAPLCR010000472.1:1980-4470 GCA_026392135.1 Armatimonadota bacterium | reverse complement strand
CTATCGCAAGAGATAGCCGACAGACTGGAAGCGATGAAGCGCGAAGCCCTCCGTAGTGCTCTCAACAACGCACTCAACACATCCGACGCGCAGAAATCCGCCCTCAACAATGTCCTCTCTAGCCTCCAAGACGATCAGCTAGACCAGCTATTGGATGTCTCCACCACCCCACTCGGTGTAATTTCTGCAAATAACAACAGTGCCCTGCATGACCAAATGATGTTTGCCATTCCTATGTCGGACTTGCCACCGCAAGCGCAAGCGAATCTTAATAATCTAATGGGCAATCCTGCCTTCGCCCCTAGCGTAAGCGGACAGAACACACTAATACCTCCCGCAGAAAACCTGAAAGCCTTCCAGCAGAGTTCTGTAGGACTGATAGCTTACGAGGGAAGTATTGGGCTTGGGATTGTAGACTCGCAGGGCGGAGATATTACGGGAGGCGCACTTGAGACAGTTCACAGAGGGACTTTACCACAAGGTGAAGAGAGGCGCGAAATAGACTCCGCCATTGCTAACCACAGGCTCACCTTGTTAGAGGGACTAACTCTCAAATGTAGGAACAAAACTCTCACAGTTCCTGCGGGTTTTAATAGTGTCTATATGGAGAATATTGCCGAGTATATCGCTGACTTTGCAGGGCTGGCAGTTATCACCGACGACTACCTTTTCAGCCGATCCTCGGGGTATCCCAACATTCTCACTTATCGCCCGAACCTGACTCTCGCCGAAGGATTAGAGCAGACCGCCCGTAGTTTCGCGCATGAGATACGCTATGAAGGGGGTGTACTACAATTCAAAACGCTAGCACCCGGCAGAGAACTCAGAATGGAACCCAGCGCGGAGGTATTTCAGTGCTTGCGAGAAATCCATGATAAGCCCCGCGCTGTTCAGATGGAGGACGCTCTCAAAATAGTAAGGCTCACTCGTGAACAGATATTTCTGTTAGACACGAGCATTCCCAAAAACCTTCACCTTCCCGGTCTATTCTACCGCCTCCACAACCACTACAGCGGACTACACCTCTATGCTCTATGCACTCCGAAAGAGCGTCAGCAAGCGGAAAAAGAGGGGGTGAAATTTTCAGACCTAAACCCTCAAGCACGGGCGTTCTTTCGGAAAGTGCAAGGGCGTGGGCTACCGAGCAAATTACCTGAGACATTTAAAGGGCGTTCGGCAGGGCTGTATCTTAAAACAACTTACGACGCGCTGGCAGAACACATCACGGGGCTACAGATATACCTACTTTCCAACCACCGGCACCCAAGCGTCACCAAGACAAACTTAGAACTTTGATCATTATCTCTCGATTTCTGCAAACACTTGCAGAATGTGTTTGAACAACTCCTCGAGAGGACTTTATAAACATGACTCTCAAGTTTCTGTTTGCCCGAAAAGCACTGTTACGTACTCTAGTAATGCTAACGATGACTGGATTTGGAGTACTCAAAATCCACGCCAACCCAACTCTTACTCTCAGTTCCGTGAATCCTAACGCACCTGGGCATATAGCAGTGGGAACGAACTATACCCTACAGACGACGATATTCCCTGATGCTGGGGCGACACCAGCCTTTACCAATCTCTGGAAGAATATAGATAATGCCGGCTGGACACCATCGCCGCCGTACACTCAGAACTTTACTAATAACGGAGCGGGGCAACCATCTGCGGTTACTTGGACAGTTGTAAACCAAGCAGCCTGCTCTGTTGTTTGGATGTCTGTAGGCTACGAATGGACAGGCGGCTATCTGTCTACCTCTAATTACCCTACACTTGGGGTGTACCTGTCTCCCTAATAACCCTGATGTACAAATGAGTTGGGTGTGTTTCCTCATTTTGCGCAACCTCCTTCCCTTACAGTAGCGTAGCGGGGAAGGAGGTACTTTTTGGTACGCTATTGCAGGAGGTTATTTGATGGTATTTCTGAGCATTCTATTTACGGCGGCTAACGTCATATTAGCCCCTTTGCAATCCGCATCGCCGCCAAGTGCTTGTTATGAGATGATAGTAGAAAACAGAGTTCCCGTACAACGCTTCAAAGTCTTTTACGATGCGGATAAGTTCAGCGTTGAGATGCTGGGGATGCAGAAAAAGTACCCTGATATGTACCTCGTCTGCGACCAAACTTCCCCCGTAATTGTCTGGTCTCTACTAGAAGACAACATTGGTGCCGTCAGTTTAGGGTCGCTACAGTATGGTGCGTACCAACTTGTTCAGAAAGAAGGAGTGCAAAAAGCCGCTCAAAAATACCGATTACCTCCTAGTATGTTCAATTTCAAAATTTCTAATACGCGTGATATGTTTATGCCTAGCTACTTGCTCAAACCTATCAACACAGAATCCTCGTTGAAACTAAACAAATTACGTACCCGTCGAATTTGCAATCAAGAGTGCTTGCTCTACGAAGACGCAAAGAAAACGACTAAGGCATGGGTAGACAAGACAACTACGTTCATCCTTGATTACGAGCGTACTGTGCGTTTAACA
>JAPLCR010000472.1:0-1940 GCA_026392135.1 Armatimonadota bacterium | reverse complement strand
CCAATAACGATAGGTTTCAGAGTCACACAACTTGCGTATCACAAAACAGGGGGAATTCCGCTCTCCCGCTTTCAAGTGCCAAAGGGCTACACATTACGCGTACCTCAAACATGGCGCGATTTAGGAGTAAAACCGCCTACAGGCGTGAGTTTCATCTACCCCACTAAGCCTTACGATATAAACGGGTTTGACCTTTTGTCTAATGAAGCATCAAAAATGCCCACAGCTCCTCCTCATTCTCTAAAGCCTTAGCCAATAGATGTTGCCACTCACCTCAAAAACACAGATGCGCCCCGCTTGCCAGAAAAGCAAGCAGGGCGCATCTGTGTTAAAAGTAAAACCTACTCTTCAGAATTGACGCGAACAATGGGGATACTTGCGACGAGCGCAACCCCCCCTTCACCTCGTTCGATACTCACATCCAACTGTGACTCGTCAATAACCACGTACTTCGAGAGTACAGCAATAATCTCCTTACGCATCTGATCCATCATAGGCGCAGGAATGTCCGCCCTATCGTGCATAAGCACCAGTTTAAGGCGATTCTTTGCGGTATGGGCAGGTTTTTCCGCCCTACCAAAAATACGGTCGAACAGACTAGGCATAACGGCGCAATCTCCCCCTGAGCAGTTAATACTACTTCTTATTTCCAAACAACCCTTTTAATCGACCAAAGAATCCGACCTTCTCTTCCAAATCCAAAAACGGCACTTCCTCACCTCGCAAACGGCGTGCGATGTTACGATACGCCTGCCCCGCAAGGCTTCCCTCTACAGCGGCAGCAGGCTCGCCCTTATTGGTAGAGGTGATAATCACTTCGTCTTCCGGGATGATGCCCAGCAGTTTCACATTGCTCCCCAACACCTCTTGCACATCTTCCACCGCCAGCATATCTTGGCTCTTCACCATCTTGGGACGAAGGCGATTCACGATAAGGTAGGGGTTGCGAAGGTCTTGCGCCTCTAACAGCCCAATAATGCGGTCAGCATCGCGCACGGAAGACATCTCTGGGTTGGTAACGATGATGGCTTCAGTCGCTCCTGCTGTTGCGTTACGAAAGCCCTGCTCAATACCAGCAGGACAGTCGATGATGATATAGGTGTACCCCTCTGCGCGTAGCTCTTCAACGAGCTGCCTCATCTGTGCAGGATTTACTGCACTCTTATCACGGGTTTGGGCGGCGGGAAGGAGGGCTAAGTTCTGGTTACGCTTATCCTTTATCATGGCTTGGCGGAGTTTTGCACGTCCCTCAACCACGTCTACGATGTCGTAAACAATGCGATTCTCTAACCCCAGGGCGAGGTCAAGATTACGCAAGCCAATATCTGCATCGAGCAGAGCGACCTTCTCTCCCATATTTGCTAAGGCTGTGCCAATGTTAGCGGTGGTGGTTGTCTTACCGACACCCCCCTTTCCCGATGTGATGACAATAACCCTTGTGTTATTCTCAGACATTGAGATGCGTGTCCTCTCTCTGCGCGATGTTTGTAAGTATGGTAATCATTAAGAGCCTATTATACCCTGTGAAACGTTGCAGGGCTATGAAAATTGTTCCCAATTACTGCTCTCTCATTTCGTTCAGCCTGTCAAACTCTGTCAGAGCGTGGAGGAGAGAGGGAGGGGTATGAGACGGTCTTTGACTTGCGTCTCTACACCTTCCAAAATTAGCGCAAATCTTCGTGAATTCTTTCGTTTTATTCCACTCCCTAAAACGCCTATCTCTCTTATAGCCTTCCCGCTCGTCCACTTCATTCCCCAATAGAAAAACAATCCATGTTTCGATATGGTACGTTGGAACAAAGCAAAAGATGAATTCGTTATCGTTTCGTAAACTTGAGCCTTTCTTTCTTAATCTCGTCTGTAACTCTTCTAAACGTGTATTTACGCCAAATGTATCTCCATCTAAGAATACGACAAGTGCGTGAATAGCCCCTCTTTTT
>JAPLCR010000290.1:6416-16370 GCA_026392135.1 Armatimonadota bacterium | reverse complement strand
GATTGTGACCTATTGCATATAAACGCTGTTTATGTTTTCACAGTTATCCTGTTTTCTGTGACATCCTTTATTCTCACCGCGTTAATTATTTTACGCGGCGAGGATACTATAGTTTAGCGATGTTCTCGGTGTGGAGAGTCTACTCTCTTACCTCCGGAGTAGTATTCCATCGGTTTTAGCAGTCGTGTCCGTTTGCGTTAAAGTAGCGAAAATCAGCCGATTAGAAGCCGAAAATGCTTCCATCAAGGCGGAGATGTCACAGCAGAAGAGGTTACTGAACCAGTTGGCGGCATACATTCAGAATGGCTAAAGTCGAGACTCTATAACGAACGGATAGATGTAGAGACCTGCTACGAGCTAGAGGGTGTGAAAAAGTGGCGGAAAGCATCGCTAACCGATTCGACCCCAATCGCCTCGATGCCGAGGTTGGAGACCAGTTTGGGGAGGTTGTGCTTTGAGAGGACAGCACGACGAAAGCCAAGCCGCGCCGCTTCTCGTAGCCGCTTTTCAGGTTGTGAAACGGCACGAACTTCGCCGGCTAAGCCTATTTCACCCAGAAGTACGGTGGAGGGGTCTATCGGCTGTTCTCGGAAGTTGGAGACAATGGCGATTGCGGTGGCGAGGTCGGTGGCGGGTTCAAGTATGCGAATACCCCCTGCGACATTCACGAAAACATCCTGTTCTGCGAGTTTTAAGCCCAATCGCTTTTCCAACACTGCCAAAATCATGTTGACTCGGTTTGGCTCCATTCCAGTCACCGAACGCCGCGGGCTAGCCAGAGGTGAACGCGAGACCAACGCCTGCACTTCCACTAATAGAGCGCGGCTTCCCTCAATAGTGGAGGCAACCGCAGACCCTGAACTCCCCTCCAAACGCTCTGAAAGCAGTACCGCCGAAGGGTTCTCTACTCCGATAAGCCCATTTTCGTACATCTCGAAGATACCCAGTTCGTCGGTGGAGCCGAATCGGTTTTTGGCGGCGCGAAGTAGGCGGTAGGCGTGGTGTTGGTCGCCCTCGAAATTCAGCACAGTGTCTACGATATGCTCCAGCACACGAGGACCTGCAAGGCTTCCCTCCTTCGTGACATGACCAATCAGTACGAGCGGTATATTCAACGACTTGGCGAAACGAGCGAGGTGGGTGGTGCAGGCGCGAACCTGACTGACGTTGCCGGGGGCAGAATCGAGGTCGGAGTCGAACATCGTCTGGATACTGTCTATAATTGCCAGAGCGGGGCGCACGCTATCCAGCTGTTGCAGGATAATATGAATTTCCGTCTCAACGCTGAGGAGGAAGTTTGCACTCTCCGTTCCCAGCCTTGCACTCCGCAGTTTTATCTGTTCGGCACTCTCTTCACCAGAGATGTAGAGGACGGTAGGGGTATCCTCGGCAGTTGCGGAGTTCGCAATGTTCAAGGCAACTTGTGTCAGGAGGGTAGACTTTCCAATACCGGGGTCTCCTCCCACCAGTATCAATCCACCCGGAACAAGCCCACCGCCCAAAACTCTGTCAAACTCGCGAATGTGGGTTGAGCGGCGAGTCTTTGCAACTGCAGTGACCTGAGTGATGGGAGTCGGTGCGTTATGCGATGGTAGAAACCCCTGCTTGCGACTCCCCTCCTTGCTGCCCCCACTCCCTTTTTCTTTGAGGTTTACCTCTTCAATAAAGGAGTCCCACGCTTCACATTCGGGGCACTTTCCCATCCATTGGGGAGATTCATGTGCACAGGCTTGACAGATATAGCGTGTTTGGAAGCGTGCCATGGCTAATCGTCGTCATCCCTGTCTTTTTTGTCTGCGGAGCGAATGAACAGGCGAATCGGCGTACCCTCCAGTGGGTATACCTCTCTTATGCGGTTCTCAAGGTAACGTTGGTAGGAGAAGTGGCATAGGTCAGGGTCGTTGCAGAATAGAATAATAGTCGGGGGCTCTACGCTCGCCATTGTTGCGTAGTAGATTTTCAGTGCTTTGCCGTGTGCGGAGTGTGGGCGCCGCTCTACCGACTCACGAATCAGGCGGTTTAGTTCGCCTGTTGGTATTCGGTAGGCATGGTTTTGCGCGGCACCGATGGCGGTATCCAGTACCGCACGAATACTAAACTGCTCTTGCGCCGAAATAAAGACGAGGGGCGCGTAGCTTAGGAAGGGGCACTCGTCGCGGAACTTGTTGGTGAACTTGATAATTTTCGCCATATCCGCTTTCTGCATTTTGCCGTTTACGAAGATGACACCGGGGTCTACCAAGTCCCACTTGTTTACGACGATGATACAGGCGCGTCCGTTTTCGTGTGCCATTCCCGCTACCCGCTTATCGCCGTCCAGAATACCCTCTTTACCGTCGATTACCACAACGGCGACGTTACTTCTCTCTAGTGCAGAGCGGGCGCGAAGTACCATGTAGTACTCGACTGTCCCCTGTATTTTTCGGTTTCTGCGTATCCCTGCGGTGTCTACCAAGACCAACTGCTGGTCATCCCACTCGAAGAGAGTGTCTACCGCGTCGCGGGTTGTGCCTGGAATGGGGCTGACAATGGCGCGGTTCTCTCCTAATATCGCATTAAGGAGCGACGATTTGCCGACGTTTGGTCTGCCGATAATGGCGAGGCGAATCTGGTTCTCTTCGGTGCCTTCCTCTTCGGGCTGTGTGGGGAGAAGTTCGAGCATTTTGTCAAGCAGGTCTGCCACGCCCCTGCCGTGAATCGCGGAGATGGTAAAGAGTTCAGAGTAGCCAAGCGAGTAGAACTCCATAGCATCCGCCTCAAGCCGGGGGTTGTCGGTCTTGTTGACGACAAGCAGAATAGGGCATTTGGCGAGGCGAAGCGCGTCGGTGAGGTCTTGGTCGGTACGCGTCATGCCATCGGCGGCATCTACAATGAAGAGAATGAGGTCTGCCTCCTCCATGGCTATTTCGGCTTGTAGGCGCACCTGCACGGTAAGGGGATCTGTTTCGTTAGGGATGATACCACCCGTATCAATGAGCGTAAACTCACGCCCCAGCCACTCTACATTGTGGTAGAGGCGGTCACGGGTGATACCGGGAACATCTTCGACGATAGCAACTCTGCGCCCAATAAGGCGATTGAATAGGGTGGATTTGCCGACATTAGGTCTGCCGACAACGGCAACGAGCGGACGAGCCATAGAAGCGAACTCACTTTCTGCTGCCCTGCCTCGCGTGTTTCAAAAAGAAGGTCTAACGGGAGGCGAACAGGGGAAGGGGGCGTAAATACCAATTGGTAAAGGGTGCGTGCTTTTTCAATATCTTCTCTGGTGATAGGGATTGACGAGCGGCAAGCGCGTTACATGGGAGTATTCTCAGTAGGAAATTAGGTTGGTTAGAATTAGCATTGTACTCAATTTAAGGGGAAATGTCAAGTTTCGTTCGTTAAGGAACTCTACACTATCGCCTTCCCTGAACTCTGTATAGAGAAGGCGATAGATAGAGAAAATGATATATCTTTCTACTGCGCCGTCCATCCGCCGTCGACGGTCAAGGACGTTCCTGTTATATAGGCAGAGGCTTGTGAACAGAGGAAGAGAATCACCGCGCCTAACTCTTCAGGCTGTCCCCAACGTCCCATCGGGATTTTGGAGAGGAAGGTTTTGTAGGCTTCAGGGTCGTTCATCAGCGGTCGGTTCATGGGGGTCTCAAAGGGACCTGGGCAGAGGCAGTTCACTGTTACGCCATGAGGCGCGACCTCTAACGCTAATGTGCGCGTCAGCCCAAGCATACCAGACTTGGCGACGGCATACGGGGCACGCCCAGGAATAGAGATAAAGGAGAGGATAGAGCCTAACATGACGATGCGCCCCCACTTTCGCTCTACCATACCGGGCATAAACGCCTGAGAGCAGAAAAATGCTCCCTTCACACTAATATCTACCACCGCATCCCAGTCCTCTTCTGTCAGATCTGTGGTAGGTTTGCGGATATTGATGCCTGCATTATTAATAAGAATGTCGATTTTGCCAAGGTGGGCTTCGCAGTCCTGTTTGAGCTGGAGAATCGATTCACGGTTGGTTACGTCGGCAGAGTAGCCGAATACACGCCGCCCCGTCGCCTTTGCTATCTCCTCTGCGGCGGTTCGACACTCCTCGCCATTACGGCTACAGATTGCAATATCCGCGCCCGCTTCCGCCAGCGCGAATGCCATTGCATAGCCTAAGCCCTTACTTCCTCCAGTAACGAGAGCAGTTCTGCCCTCAAGTTGAAACGCGGACAATACGGACATCTTTGTAAAACCTTTCTTCGTGCGTTCTAGCCTTTAGCCGATTTTTGACTCCATCCCAAAGATTATACAACTTCTAACGAAGATTGTGCGAGTCTTCTTACAAGCGACCTTCGCACTACCCCATAAACGGAAAAAGAAACAGCTCTTAATTATAAGAGGAATCTCTAGTCTGTGCAGGGAATCACTATCCGCTGCCACATTAAACGAATTGGAGAGTTTTTTTATGAAGAGACTTGTGAAACATAGCCTACTGTGTAGTTTGGTGATACTAGGAACGCTTGGGTACAGTGCAAAGGCGCAGAGCCTACGTACTGATGTTCTAAAATGCGAATACCGCACGAACCCACTCGGCATGGATGTGACCCGCCCACGACTTAGCTGGACGCTCGCTTCAAAGGAGCGGGGGGCGGTACAAACGGCATTTCAGGCACTGGTATCCAGTGATGAAGACCACCTGAACCGTCAACAGGGTGACCTGTGGGATACAGGTAAAATCTTCTCTGATCAGTCCATTCAGTTGGAGTACTCCGGGAAAGCCCTCCACTCACGCCAACGTGCCTACTGGAAGGTGCGTGTTTGGGATAAGGAAGGTAAAGCCTCTGCGTGGAGCAAACCGCAGTGGTTCGAGATGGGGCTTCTGAATAAGGCGGACTGGAGAGCGAAGTGGATAAGCACACCGGATGGTGATGCAGATACGACTACCTTGCAGGGAGCGAAGTGGATATGGTATCCCGAAGGCAATCCGCTTGAGGGGGTGTCGAAAGCCACCCGACACATTCGCTTTGACTTTAGCATACCGCAAGGCAAGCGAGTTGCGCGTGCGACACTACTCGCCTCTGCCGATGATGCCTATACCGCGACACTCAACGGGCAGAAGGTGGGGAGTGGGGGGAGTTGGAAGGCTGCGGATAGTCACGACCTAAAATTAGCCCTCAAAGCGGGAAGTAATCGCTTTGAAGCCGCTGTTACGAATGGAGAGCCTGGACCCGCTGGGTTTATCGGCGTGATTGAGGTGCGCTATGAGGACGGCTCGAAAGAGCGTTATGTGAGTGGAAGCAGTTGGCAGTCCGCTTTAGAGGCAAACTCGAACTATAAGCCTGCGATGGAGATAGCCAACTTGGGTTCGCAACCTTGGGGCACGCCCGCTACTGGCTCTGAATCTCCTAAATCACCCTATCTGCGCCACGAATTTGAGGTAGAGAAGACGATAGCAAAGGCACGAGTATATGTGACGGCAAAGGGTGTGTATCGCCTCTATCTAAACGGCAAGCGCGTCGGCGACGACTACTTTACGCCCGGCTGGACGAACTACCGCCTGCGTATTCAGTATCAGACCTATGACGTAACCTCTCTGCTTACACAGGGCGCGAACGCGATAGGCATGGTGTTGGGAGATGGCTGGTATACCGGACATATTGCATGGGGCGGGCGCAAGCAGTACGGTCCTGCTGTACGTGGAATGGCGCAACTTGAACTCACCTACTCGGATGGTAGCACGGAGACTGTTGCTACTGATGGGAGTTGGAGAGGGAGGCACGGCGCAATTATCTCCTCTGATAACCTTATGGGCGAAACTTACGACGCACGTGCTGAGGTTCCTAACTGGAATAAGGCGGGGGCGGAAGCAAAGGGTTGGAACGCGGTTCTGACCGAGCCTTTTGGCGAGGTTCCTATTGTGGCAAGTGTTGGATCCGTAGTTCGTAAGTACACCGAACTAAAGCCACTGACCATTAAGGAGGTTTCTAAAGGTTCATTTATCTATGATTTGGGGCAAAACATGGTTGGCTGGGTTCGCCTCAAGGTAAAAGGAAAAGCAGGAACCTCCATTCGCCTCCGTTTTGCCGAGATACTGAACCCTGATGGCTCCCTATACGTGACGAACCTGCGCGGCGCGAAAGCGACGGACACTTACATTCTCAAAGGCGATGGAGTAGAGGAGTATGAGCCATACTTCACCTTCCACGGCTTCCGCTACGTAGAAGTAACCGGCTACCCCGGCACACCAACGAAGGACTCGATAACCGGAGTTGTCGTCACCTCTGCCTTTACGCATACTGGAGCGTTCGCGACCTCGAATCCGCTCGTTAATCAGCTCCAACACAACATTATGTGGGGGCAGATGGGTAACTACCTCGAAGTTCCTACCGACTGCCCGCAACGCGATGAGCGGCTCGGTTGGATGGGCGACGCGCAGGTGTTTATTCGTACAGCGTGCTTCAATACCGATGTCGCCGCCTTTATGACCAAGTGGGTGCAGGACGTGCGCGAGGCGCAGTCCGATATTGGCGGCTACTCAGATGTATCGCCCTATCTCGGCGCGGCAGGGAACGCGGCTCCTGCATGGGGTGATGCAGGGGTCATCGTTCCATGGACGGTCTACACTTTCTACAACGACACGCGCATTATTGAGAAGCACTACGATTCGATGGTTCGCTGGATTGAGTACATCCGCGAGGCGAATCCCAATCTTATCTGGGTGAACCGTAGCGGCAGTAACTACGGCGACTGGTTGAGCATCAACGCTTCGACCCCGCCTACGGTTCTCTCTACTGCCTACTTTGCCTATAGCACACGTCTCCTCTCAAAAATGGCGCGGGTTATTGGTAAGACCGCCGACGCGGACAAGTACGAAAACCTCTTTAAAGGGATTCGACGTGCCTTTCAGGAGAAGTTCTTAGCACAGGATGGCATGATACAGGGAAACACGCAGACCTGCTATCTCGTTGCGCTTCACTTCGACCTTCTGCCTGAAAGCCTGCGCCCGACAGCGGCTAGCCGACTGGTGAAGGATGTGGTTGCGCGTAGTGTACACCTTTCAACGGGCTTCGTGGGAGTGGGGTATTTGAACCCCGTCTTGACACATGAGGGCTACTCCGACCTCGCCTATAAACTGTTGTTGAACGACACGTTCCCCTCATGGGGCTACTCCATTCGGCAGGGGGCAACGACTATCTGGGAGCGGTGGGACGGGTGGACGACGGAAAAGGGCTTCCAAGACCCCGGTATGAACTCGTTCAACCACTACTCGCTGGGTTCGGTGGGCGAGTGGATGTACGCCTCTGTCGCGGGGATTGATGTCGACCCGAATCGTCCCGCTTTTAAGCATATCGTGATGAAGCCACATCTCGGCGGCGGTCTCTCGTTTGCGAAGGCGAACCACGATTCGCCCTACGGCAGAATCGAGAGCGACTGGAAAGTGGAGAACGGGCGCTTTATATGGAAGATACGAGTGCCCGTGAACACCACCGCGACGGTGACGGTTCCTGCGAAGACCTCTAGCGATGTGAAAGCGGGGAGTGCCCCTGCAAACACGGCAAAGGGCGTTCAGCTGGTATCAACCATTGGAGAAGGGGTTGTCTATGAGGTAGGGGCGGGGACGTATGAGTTCTCGGCTCCTGCACCGTAGAGAGGTTAGCAGAGGGGTAGGCGAGCTGAGTTACCCTGTTGACTTGGGCGCATGGTGGCTTTGAGAGTTGGTTGGCTTTGTAGGCTACTCTGCTTTAATCTCACTCCCTCCTATCTTTTACAAGGATAGAAGGGGTGAGATTAAAGTGGTTAAGAGGGCATCATTCTTTTTGTTAGGGCGTTTTCAGCACTTGACCAGTCTGCTCTATCCTCCATACCTCTCCGCAAACTCCTTGCGAATCAGGGCGAACAGATGAGTGTCTCGTAGTTCCTCTTCGGAGCCTCGGCAGTCGTGCCGCAGGATAGCCTCGTGTGTAAACTGACAACGCTCCGCCACGCGCCGACTAGCCTCATTCTGCGTATCGCACCTGATTTCGACGCGATTCGCGCCCATCACCTCGAAGGCGAAGCGCGTGACGGTACGTACTCCTTCGCTGACGTACCCTTTCCCTTGCCCGGAGAGGCGGCACCAGTAGCCAATCTCAAACGAGGGCACTTCCCCATTGCGCGGATGTAACCCCACATAGGCGACCAGCTGCTCACTCCCTTTTAGGCGTAGTTGGAATATAAACTCCTTTCGATTCGCCCAGTTCTCCTCTGCTTCACAGGCAAACTTTTCCGAAGATTCCACTGTAGGTGGGGTCTTCGCCCATGGAAGCCAGCTTTGAAGAGAGGGTAGAGTCTCCTGAATAGCACGGCACACCTCCGCCCCATCTCCTTTGCGCGGCGGACGCAGTATCAGCCGCTCCGTCTCGATCTGCTCTGGCAATGCGTTTTCAGTATCCATCGCTCTCACTCCCTAAAAGTAGTAGTGGCGCTCTGCGCCGTCAAAGTGTCCGCTATTCCGACAGCACGCTCTGAACTTTCGCCCTGAACCGCAAGGACAAAGGTCGTTGCGCCCTAATTTTTCTTGTAAGGGACTTACTCTGGAATAAGTTTGAAAACCAGAAGCCCTCACCCCCGTCCCCTCTCCCAATTCTGGGCGAGGAGTGACTAGGGCGGAAGACGACTCCGTTGGGCGATAGTCTCCCTTTCCCTAGAGGTTTTGGAAGATTTTAACTAGAGAGAGTCCCTAACTCCTTGTCGCCATGCACCACTCTAGTCCCTCGTTTAACATTCGTTTCAGAGGGATAACCGTGTCGCCGTTTGCTCATCGGCTCAAAAGCAGTCTGGTTCCGCTTCGATCTCCTCATAAAAATCCATCTCGTTGTGTGTTTCCATCTCTGTATCCTCCATTGATAGCGTTTACGCTATAGATATGTCGTTATTGCCAATGGGAACGATAAAGAGAGTGCCATTTCCCTACTTGACAGGTAAAAAGGACGAGCAGTTGCAGCAATTTGAAACGCAAATATTAGTTGTCTTGACAATAGTTGTTTGAACGAGTATAATCTATGTATGAGCGTACAAAACCCTGTAATCCACCAAAAGCGTCTACGATTTGACTCCCTTCAGCAGGAGGCATTTCTAAATCTATGGCGTACCTACGACCGCCTCAAACTGCTGGAAGACGAACTCTTCTGTCAGTACGAGTTGACCGCACAGCAGTACAATGCCCTACGGCTACTCAAGGCGGCGCACCCAAATCGCGTTCCAACGCTCTATCTCGCAAGTCAACTCGTCTCCCGCGCCCCCGATATTACACGCCTACTCGACAAACTTGTAGAAAAGGGCTATATCGACCGTGAACGCCCCGCAGAAAATAGGCGTTCCGTACAGGCAGGGATTACTGAGAAAGGCTTGACGCTCCTTACGGAACTAGTGGATAGGGTACGCGAGTGTCATGAGAAGCAACTCGGACACCTGTCTGAAAGTGAACTGGAACATCTTACCCGACTACTCCAAAAGGTACGTGAACCCCACGAACCCATTGAGAGTAGTTGGCACGATAATTTTGATTGATGTTTTGTATAGGTTTTGCGCCTAAAAATTGATATACCTACATTGAAGGAGAGAAAGAATGTCTGAACCACAAAGTGCTGTAGATGTAGTAGTGATAGGTGGGGGTCCCTCTGGCTCTACCGTTTCGACCCTTATAGCACAGAACGGCTACAAGGTGAGGCTTTTTGAGCGGGAACGTTTCCCCCGATTTCATATCGGCGAGTCGCTTATTCCAGAGACCTACTGGGTTCTAAAGCGGCTCAATATGCTCGAAAAGATGAAAAATAGCCAGTTCGTGCAGAAAGTCTCGGTGCAGTTCGTCAGTCAGCATGGAAGAGTCTCAGAACCTTTCTATTTCACCGACCACAATCCGCACGAGTGTTCACAGACGTGGCAGGTACTACGTAGTGAGTTCGACCTACTCATGCTCAATAATGC
>JAPLCR010000290.1:0-6396 GCA_026392135.1 Armatimonadota bacterium | reverse complement strand
CTCATGCTCAATAATGCCCGTGAACACGGTGTAGATGTAAATGAGGGTGTGCGTGTCCGTGAAGTTATATTCGAGGGAGAGAGAGCTGTAGGAGTGCGTATACAGCATGAGGATGGGCGGCTTGAGGAGGTCTTTGCAAAAGTAGTCGTAGATGCAAGCGGTCAGACCGCTATGCTCGGCAATAAGTTTAATATGCTTGTCAAAGATCTCGAACTCAAGAAGGGTGCTGTATGGACATATTGGAAGGGTGCAAAACGCGATAGTGGGCGCGATGCAGGCGCGACTCTCGTTATTCAGACCAAAGGCAAAAAGGGGTGGTTCTGGTACATTCCGCTTCACAACGACATCATGAGTGTGGGAATTGTCCGTGCTTTTGACGAACTTTTTGCGGGAAACCGTGACCATGAAGTCATCTACAAAGAAGAGGTAGAGAACTGTGAAGAGGTGAAACGCCGCCTTTCCAATGCGACACAGTGTGACCGTTACTACGCTACCAAAGACTATAGCTATAAGGCGACCCAGTGTGCGGGAGACGGTTGGGCACTGGTCGGGGACGCACACGGCTTCCTCGACCCGCTCTACTCTTCCGGTGTTCTGTTGGCTCTCAAGAGCGGACAACTCGCGGCGGATGCTATCTCGGAAGGGCTAGCAATGGGGGACACTTCCGCACAACAACTCGGTAAGTGGGGACCCGATTTCAACGAGGGAATGGACAGAATGCGCCGGCTTGTCTGTGAATACTATGACGGCTTCAGTTTTGGCGCGTTTGTCAAAAAGCACCCACACTATAAAGGACACTTAACCGACCTTCTGATAGGTAATCTGTTCAATGACCATGTCGCTGAGGTGTTTCCTCACATGGATGAGATGCGCCAAGAGATGGTAGCGGCAAAAGCGTAGCTTTCACTTGCTGCTACTTTTACACTCTGCAATCCCTCTCTCAACTTTGGGAGAGGGATTTGCATGAGAGATAGTTTGAGGGCTTAAACCTTACAAGAGAGGGCGATATGCGCCAGAACGAAAAACCCATTTCCCGAACAGTACTGTTTTATATTGCTATGTTCTGCCTATGCGGGTTAGGGCTAATGTGGGTATTGAAGAGGGGTGCTCAGTTGGAGAGCCACCCTATTAACACACCCGTAGCCTCTGTTTTGGAAGTCAAGTCCGTGGGTATTACCAGTGCTTTGGAGGCGAATTTACGCCAACCATTGGGTCTCCTTCTCCTCCAACTTCTCGTAGTTCTAGCGGCTACTAGAGGGGTTGGGGCGTTGTTTCGTAAGTGGAAGCAGCCCCTCGTTATAGGAGAGATGGTCGCGGGTATTATGTTGGGACCCTCTCTGCTAGGCTGGCTCTTTCCAGGCATTACAAAAGCGGTATTCCCCGATGCTTCACTCGAAACCTTGAGTATGATGAGTCAACTCGGCGTTATTCTGTTTATGTTTTCAGTGGGCGCGGAGCTAGAGATTAACCATCTCAAGAGATGGGCGAAGACCTCACTCGTCATCAGTCACGCAGGAATAGCCATTCCTTTTGTTCTTGGTTCAGCCCTCGCACTTGTGTTGTATCGTCCGCTCGCTCCGCCAAGTGCCTCCTTTGTGGTGTTCGCTCTTTTTATGGGCGTGGGCATGAGCTTCACTGCTTTCCCCGTGCTTGCTCGCATTATAGAGGAGCGAGGGTTGGGAAACACCCCGCTCGGGAACACTGCGATAACTTGTGCGGCAATCGAAGATGTGACGGCGTGGAGCCTGTTGGCACTGATTATCACCATTGCTAAGTCAGCCTCTCCTGCCTCCATACTCATCGCTGTTGTTCTGACTCTTTTATTTGCAGGAGCCATGCTCTATCTTGTAAAACCCTCTCTTGCTCGTCTCTTAGCACACAGCGAAACAGAGCCATTCCGTGAACACCGCGCTCTCGGTATCTGTCTTTTTCTTGTATTGGGGGCGGCGTTTTGCACTCAAGCGATAGGGATTTATGTCCTGTTTGGCGCGTTTCTTGCGGGCGCAATTCTGCCTCGCGATCCGCGCCTTATCACTCTCGTCAAAGAAAAGTTAGCGACTCTCAGTTCAAACCTCTTGCTACCCCTGTTCTTTGCGTTTACAGGGCTACGCACTCAGGTTGGACTGTTAGGTGATGTGACCGCATGGGGATATACACTCGCGATTATTGGAACGGCGATTGCGGGCAAACTGGGAGGGTGTTATATTGCAGCGAGGTGGTCGGGCATGACGCGGCTGGACGCTTTCACAGTTGGTAGCCTGATGAACACACGGGGACTTGTGGAGCTGATTGTGTTGAATATCGGCTACGATTTGGGAGTGTTCTCTCCCTCTATTTTTGCAATGCTCGTTCTTATGGCACTTGCGACTACCCTGATGACTAGCCCTTTACTGTCACTTACGGAGCGGTGGCGAAGATAGGCGTAAGAAAGCCTGCTTGGGTATAGAGAGGGAGTATAAGTAAATCACAGCGTGAATCCGCTTTTTATTCAAAACCCCCTTGTCCAGAACTGAGCAAGGGGGTTTTTGAATAAGGACTTAATCTTTTGAAAACAGGAGACCTTACTCGAATGTCCTAAGGTGTGTATCTATGCCTCCCGCTTGCTGCTCCATAATCGAAATACGGTTTGAAGGAAGCGGAATTGTCCCGTCATCTTTCGCCTTACGGAACGCCTTTATTGCTTGCCGCGTACTCACGACAGCACGTTTCGTCTCTATTTCGTTCTTCTCGTCATGCCACAAGTCTGCCAGAAAAGCCCACGCATAGAATTTGATATACACGGGGGCAGCATCTACCCACTGTTGCCCATGACGGTGAGCAGATGCACTGTCGCCGTTTCGCTTATCGCTCTCGGCAAGGTAGCGCAGTGCTTCATGAGCGTAGTCTCCGCTAGGGAAACGTTTCAACAACTCTTCATAAGCCGTTCGTGCCTTCACGTCAAAGCCCGAATCATAGTTGGTGGCTTCTGAATAGATATGCCCAATCTGTTGAAGGGCGTGCGCCAAATAAGGGCTGTCAGGATAGCGCTGTATGAGGAGGCGATAGGTCTCCACACGGCTATCAGGAGCATCTTTACCGCGCCCCCGGAACCGCGCTAACATATCGGCGGCACTAGGAGCCCAGAGACTGTTCGGCGTATTCATAACAATCGCTTCCAGGTCTTTGCGGTGTTGTTGATTGTCGCCTAGCGTATCCGATTCGCCCTCCTGTTGTATGCGCCATGCGTTTGGGATACTTCCGACGTATCCTCTAAAATTAGCACCAAAGAGTGCAGAAACGGGTATCGGTCCGAATGGAGCGAACTGCTTGCGGAACCACGACGCATCGTCTGGAAAGAGGGTTCCGCGGTGTGTGTAGCCAAAAATGACCTTGACCGTCGCCCCCGTAACAATATAGAAAGAGAGCATACCTACTATCCAAGCCACTGTGCGCCGCCTTTTCCGTAAAGTGAGCGGAGAGCCGAGAGTAAAGAGCAGGTTTTTATGCAACAGGTAGAGCGTAATCGCCGTAACTACCAAAATGATTTTCGCTACCCACCAGTAGTCCGTAAGTGGCTGCCCGGGCGGAGTTCCGGGTAGGAGGTACGATGAGCTTAGAGATTTAAGCGAGAGGTAGGGGTTCAAAGGTGGTCCCGTTGGTAAATCCATTGCCCAGTAGAGAGTCGCTACGCCAAAGCCTGTAAGAGGGTGGCGGAAAAGAGTGGCGAAGGTAAGAGCTAGCAAAGCAAGGAAGAGGCTAGACGACATCATGGCAAGCAGAGGCGGAGTGAAGGGGTAAGGCTCCATGCCAAAATAGAAAGCCGCAAGTGACAAAGCACCTAGTAGCCACACTAAGCCCAGCGCGATAAGTAGCCGCCATAACACCACTTTGCTGATGTCTATAGGCTTCGAGGCAAGTACTGCTCCTATGCCTGAACGATACTCTGCAGAGAGCAGGTGGGCGCACAAGAACGCGGCGAGCAAGGGCGATACCAACTCTACAACGGTTGCTGGCAGGTCGGGGTGGAAGTGTTGTTGGGTCGTGGCTGTCCAGAAGACCGTCAACTGGCTTGCGGCGATGGGAATCACCAGAAGCCACCAGTTATTAAACATCAAGACGCGAAAATTGTAGCGGATGAGCGCAGTGCGAGACATATCTACCTACTCCGGTTCTTCTGCGAGGCGTTTGGCGATCTCCTCATCGAGGGTCGAGCCTTCATAGCTACTTGGAGGCTCAAGCAAACGAACAACTCTGTGCCTTCTGTCGGTAATCACCACGTAGGGCAGGTGGGAAGCGCGATAAGCAGAGGCAAGCGGAGAGACATCCGTTTGGCGAGAGGCGTTGTGGGTTCCCCAGTCGTAGACAACAGGGTAGGTGAGTCTCTCACCTAGTGCAAAAGTCCTAGCTACTCCTGTGTCTTCACTCAAGCAGATAGCAACGGGTTGGACTCCCTGTGCCCCATATTTTTTTGCAACCTCCTCAAGGCGTGCTAACAGAAAGGTTGAGTCGGGGTCTTGTGGAGACCACAGAGCGATAATTAAGATTTTGCTTGGAAAGTGCGAGAGTCCGGTGGGCTTTCCGTACTGATCGGGAAGCAGGAAGCCGGGCGCAAGTTCGCCCGGTACGATAGACTGTAGTTCCATTCTCTCTAGTGCTTTGCTCTGTCGAGCCATCGGGTCGTGCCCATCACGAACGACAGCCCAGAGTGACCATAGACCTAGCACAAGGAGGGTAGGAGCCATTAGGCGTAGGATAACAGGAGTCTTCGTATCCCCCCGCCATTTTCTGCGATAGAACCAGAGGTTAAAGCAGAGCAAGGCTACTCCGAGTAGCGTGTAACCCAGAAGGTTCTGCGTATACCAGACAAAGTAGTGCTTTGCGAGGTACTCCTTCCCAGATATGGCAACTACCCAGTAGAGCGCGATGAGAGAGCCTGCAATAGCACTATCGGTGAGCGAGGCGAGGCAGTAACTAGCACTGGCGACAAAGAAGAGGGTGAACACAGAGCGTATAAACTGATATAGGTAGGCAGATGCGCCCATTAAGCCCAGACCGGTAGCAAGTCTGCTTAGTATTGCACCAAGAAAGAGAGCCACTATGAAGCAGAGTATCTGCCCAAAGAAGCCTATAAAGCGGGCGAGGGCGAGGCGTTCTGGCGGTTGGGGTTTCGTGAAGACAACCACCTCCGTCCTCATCTGACTATCGCGCACAGCCCCTAATGCGATCCAAATGGCAACAATTACACCAAGAAATCTACACGCAGTGTCTCCTACGCCATAGGCGGAGGTTGCGACACCCCTACCGCCCCCACCTCCCACAGACCAGCCGAGCAGGATTAGCAAAAGGGAGAGGAAGCGAAATTGACCGCTTCTCAGTCCCATCTTTAACTCCGTCCACGCCATGAAAGGGAGCGGGGATTTGGGGCGCGATGTGTTTGGGAGAGCGTTAGGTGGGTTCATCAATTCCCTCACGCATAAAATTAATGTAGGCATCTTCCAAAGTCGGCTCTACTTGATGTGCAGTCACCCCTTTTATCTCATCTGCAACGATACGAAGCCGAATGTTGTTGCCATCACGCAACAGCCCTGTTTCCAGATACTTACCGCGAAACGCAGGAAGTTCGGAGGGCGTAAGGGTTACCTGCCATACTTTGTCTCTTATGGTGTCCAGCATCTCGCTTATGGTTCCTAAGAAGCGCACACGCCCTTTGTGTAGAACGGTTACTCTGTCTGCGACTGCCTCCACATCCTCAATAAGGTGAGTTGAGAGTAGGATAACGCCTGTGCCGCCCAACTCTGCTAGTAGAGAGCGTACTCGAATGCGCTCTTCGGGGTCTAGCCCTGCGGTAGGTTCGTCTACAATGAGAAGTTTGGGTTTATTGAGAAACGCTTGCGCCAACCCAACGCGTTGCCGCATTCCACCGGAGAGATGCCCTATTGGGCGATTTCGCAGGTTAGCGAGGTTTACCTTTTCCATTGCGGCTTCAATGCGGTCTTTGCGCTCTTTCGGCTCTTGAATGTTATAGAGGATGCCCATATAGTCTAGTGTTTCATAGACGGTGAGTGAGGGGTAGAGTCCAAAGTCTTGCGGCAGGTAGCCGAGCAGGGAGCGAACCTCTTGCTTCTGCCTTCGCACATCGTAGCCGCCAACTCGAACCGTTCCTGTCGTCGGCTCTTGCAGAGTCGCGATAATGGACATGAGGGTACTTTTGCCCGCGCCGTTGGGTCCCAACAGAGCGCAAACTCCCTCCTCAATGGTGAGATTAGTGGGGTGTAGCCCAGTAACTCCACCCTCGTACTCTTTGCTTAAATTCTCTATCTCTACGTTCAGGGGAGTGTCTCCATTCGTCCAGATGTGGGCTAGTTTATGTCCACAATTCGGATAGTATTGTTACTTGTATCGCTGACGTAAACTCGG
>JAPLCR010000015.1 GCA_026392135.1 Armatimonadota bacterium | reverse complement strand
TGTACTGCCCTATTGGATAGCGGAGTTTCTGGGCGGTATTGTGGCAGCAGCACTGGTTGCCCTTCTTTTTGGCGGTGGGCATGGAGTGCATATCCCTGCGGAGGGGGCACTTATGCGTGCTGTCGGGGTCGAAGCCGTTCTCACTTTTCTGCTCATGCTCGTGATTATCGCAGTTGCTACAGATAGGCGTGCCAATGGTGCGATACCGGGCTTAGCGATTGGTCTGATTGTTGTTGTGGACGTGATGATTGGCGGTGCAGTGACGGGCGGCTCTATGAACCCTGCCCGCTCACTGGGACCCGCGCTGTTCGGCGGCTCTGCGCCCCTCTCTGCTTACTGGGTCTATGTTGTGGGTCCCATAACTGGTGCTGTAGTTGCCGCGCTCTTGTATGAGGTTATTCGGGGAGGTGAACACCATGCACAGGGCGCCCCAAACGACCTTGCCGAGGCACTTGAAGCGATTGAGGCGAACGCACATAACGGAGATTAAAGGAGGCTATTTTGGCGGCGACACAAATTGCTATTTTTTCGGACATTCATGCCAACCTTCCTGCAATGGAGGTCGTTGCGGAACACGTTCGGCAAGGCGGCTATGATGCCGTTTACTGCTTGGGTGATTTAGGCGGTTATGCCTCTCAGCCAAACGAAGTACAGGCACTTATTAGGAGGATGGATTGTCCCACTCTTCTTGGTAACTACGACGAGGGTGTAGGCTTTAATCTGGATAGTTGCGGCTGCCATTATATCAAGCCTTTCGATATTGAGATGAGTAATATCTCCTTCTTTTGGACACGGGAGCAGACCTCCGATGCGAACAAAGCCTGGCTTCGCGAACTACCCCGTGAACTACGCTTTGAGATTGGGGGGCGACGCGTGCTTCTCTGTCATGGCTCCCCGGTATCGAATACAGAGTATCTTTTTGAGAATCGCTCTGATGGCTACTTGAAGCAGTTTGCGGAAGGGGGGAAGCACGATGCCCATGCCGATGTTATCATTTTTGGGCATACACACGTTCCTTATCATCGAAGCGTGGAGGGCATAGACTTTGTGAATACAGGAAGCGTTGGTCGCCCTAAGGACGGCGATACCCGTGCTGGCTACTGTGTTCTTACCTTTGAGGAGAGGGGCGTTAGCGTGGAGCAGATTCGCCTTCCGTATGATGTTGATGTTGCATGTGAACTGCTCGTATCGGCGGGGCTTCCTGCTTACTTTGCGGACTATCTTCGCACAGGCGGCAAAGTTCCCACACCTTCATAATAGGCATAACCCAAGGTGCGCTTAGGATAGGGGGACACTCCCCTGAGCTTTTACGGCGAATCCGTGTAAAATTAGGCTTACAGCAGAGTGATACCGTCGCGTTCGCGATACTTGCGGGCAATCGCCTCCTGTCGCGAAAGTATCGCGCCCATGCTTTTGAAGTAGAGGCGGCTCCCCTTCTCTTTTATCTCCAGTATCTGCTCTACGAGAGTATTAGCCCACTGCTGGTTAAGTTCGGATTGTCCTTCTTGATGGGGAGGTAGTAGCCCTAGTGGCAGGAGGATCTCGCTCAAGGCGATGCCCTCCTGCATATTTTGCAGGGCGGGTAGTGCGACTGCTCGGGCTTTCTCATAAGCGACGGCGATACTGTTGTGGGCTACATTGAGAGCGGTCACCACCTGCTGAAACTCGTCTTTGGAGAGTGCCTCTTTGGAGGATACAAACTGATAGGTCGCCGCTAATCTCGCCTCCTCCGCATAAGCAGTCTTTAGAATCTCCTGTAGGTTTAGTTGGAAATAGTAACGGACGTAGAGGTCGTAGTCTCCTTCTTGTACTATCTGCGCTATTCGTAGGTGGATAAGAAACACCTCATTATCGAACTCCTTTAACCAGCCTTCTCCCTCTGCCACCTCATTGTCAACCTGCTGTAGAGTTGTATTCAGCTCCGATTTACTGCGCTTTTCGCCACGAAACTCGAAATGGTTTCCCTTCAGACGTACCTCTCCCTGTACCAATGCGACCAGAGTATGTAGTTCATCTCGGCGTTTCAGGTGCTCTTCTAACCAGTTTTTATACTCTGCGTTGTACAGTTTGTTTAGAAGTGCCTCTATCCGTTCTGGCTTTATAGCAACAAGCGCGGGGTCGTTCGCGCTGTTCGTCAGAGCCTCGACAGGAATGGAGAGCAGGCGACCATCGTACAGCCCTAGGTATCTCGCGTCCTGCGTAGTCTCGCCGTGTTCGTCGTCGATGAACTTCTGCACCTGCTCTACGGGAGAGAGTGCAACGTCTTGCCTCTCCAAAACTTTCTGATAAAACCTCTCCGTCACTCTCTGGCGCAACATTTCCGGATTTCGGAACAGCAACCAGGGCGAACGGTCATCTGTGACGCTAGGAATATAGTGGTGCTTTGCATTCTGTTCACGGTCATAATGAGAGGGATGGGACTCTAGGGCACGGTGATGGTGATAGTAGATATCTTGTGTATAGAGATGGCGTTCGGAAGCACCTTTTAGGTCGTGAAACACCTGATGCAGACAGGAGTTTGCAGGAGAGAGTTTTTTGAGGGTATGCACAATGGAATCGCTACCAGTAATGCTCACTGCTACTAGGTCGGCATGGAACTCCATCTGGCGGGAGAGGGCACTTTGAAAAAAGTTGATGAGGCGGAATGCGCCCTGCATGATTTTGCGTAGAACCCATAGCATGGCGTAAATGATATAGGCTAATATTGCGATTCTAGCATCAGAACGCTTCGCAGAAGAGAGGAGTTCATCAAAGGTATCACGTGCGTATACCATATCGTAAATAATATGGTTCGCCATGTAGACGTAACTGCCTACTCGCATAGCGTCTTGCGAAAAGTGCCCGAACTCGTGCGCGAGAGTCGCTCTGAATTCGCTCAGGTTGAGACTATTCACCAAGCCAAGCCCTATAAGCAGATTCTTCTTCACAGGGAGTATGAGGC
>JAPLCR010000645.1:6849-10884 GCA_026392135.1 Armatimonadota bacterium | reverse complement strand
GGTAGTTCCCGCACTCGTTCGGAAACCACCCGACACCTTCTGCTTTAACTTCATCATCCGAATATCGCGCTCTGCTAAGTTGTTGTCGAAAGGAACCGAGAAGTCCGAGACAAAACGAAGCACATTGTCCTGACCTACAGAAAGGCGGCGCAACAGATTATAGCCCGCACTCTGCTTCACCTTGCCACGCTTGCCTGTACCCGGTGCAAGAGGGTTGGTTGCAAACCCCTTTGCAAGCAGAACCGCATAACGAGCGAAGAAGGCTACCCGCCCCTCTTTAGGAAGGGCGGAGAGACCCTGAACTTTGGCAGTCTCTACCGCTCGCTTCATGGCAACCAGCAGAAGCGACATCTCTCTCGCCCATATCTGCCCCCCCTGCTCATAGAGGGCAACTAACTCCCGCAGGTGATGAGCATTGCACAGAGCATGGGAACAGGCGTAACTCTCATAAGATGCCCAACCGTCGTGTACCGCGCCCCCCGTGTAGCGAGGCAACAGACCCAGATGGTCTATTCCCGCCTTGCCCCGCTTAGGGTGCCAATCATAGAGGGTGAACTGCTCGGTGGAGGCGGAGTGGAGCCAGTGCAACTTGCCTTCGACGCGAAGCCCTGTCTCGTCACAATGGAGAACCGGAGAGGCGAGGAGAGCGGAACGCACTCCCTCTAAGAAGGGTTCTAGTTGTTCGGAGGCACTTTGCTCGGCAGGAAAGAGAGTTCCCTCACAGAAAGTAGTCCCGAATAGGTCGGAGAGCAGGGTGACAATGCGTGCGGAGGGAAGGAGTTGGAAGTTCTTGAGGTAGAGAGCGAGCGCTTTGAGGCGGGTTCCGTAGCCAACTCCCAAAGTCACCTCATTAGGGAAGGTGCCGACGTTCTGGGTTCCACAGTGGGGGCAGGTCTTGTGCAGGCAACGATGTTCGGTGGTGATAAGAGAGAGAGGAGGCAGGTCCAACACTTGGCGGCGTTCTCCCTCGGTTGGGGAGACCTCTTCCAGAGAGTGACCGCAGTCGCGACAATCTGTTGGGCTGTGAACTATGATGCTATCCGGAGCCTCGGAGAAGGAGAGGGTCTTGCCCGTGTGTCCGGGCTGTCCTCCGGTTTTGCGTCCTGTTTGTTCTCGGAGGGAGACGGGCTTCTTCTTGTATCCGTCGGAGGAGGGCGGCTTGCTACTGTTGTGGCTGTCTTTGCCAAGACGGTCTTCCAACTGATTTGAATGGCTTGGATAACTGTCCAGACAGCCTCGAAGCCTTGTTCATAGATAGGTTGGAACTCTTCACGGGTTAACATAGTTCTATTCTCGGTAACTTTCTACCCAATTACTACATTTTGATAGGGTGAGTAGTTACATCCTTACAAACACTACCTCTTCAGATTCGATCGGCATGAATACTCCTTCTCCTCGTTGAGCATGGCATAACGAGTTGAAGGGCTTTTTCGCGTAGCACTCGTGTTTCGTGGCGTTCTTATCAATGAATACGGGTACAATAGTTTTGTTGTGAGGCGAGAGTGGGAACGCGCTCACCATTTTGGTGCGTTTCGGGCAATGAACCCTCCGGAGGAATAGAGTCTGGCTTATGCAAACGCCGCCCCTACGTTATCGTGCTGTATTCGTGTCTGACCTTCACCTAGGAGCCGCCGGCTGTAAAGCCGACGCTATCCAGCATTTCTTGGAGAGTCTGGACTGCGAATATCTGTATCTTGTAGGAGATATTATTGACCTCTGGGTAAGCGTAAAGGCGAGTAAGTGGAGGCAAAAGCACACTAACGTCGTCCGTACCGTACTCGGTAAGTCGGAGTACGGCTGTAAGGTCTACTACACCCCCGGCAACCACGACGCGCTCTTCCGCAAGATGAACGGAGCCACGCTTGGTAACATCGCTTTTGAACACTCGATTACGCACATCACCGCCGACGGCAAAAAACTGTTGGTAGTGCATGGCGATCTCTTCGACAGATCTGTTACCTCATTGAAACCCCTCGCATGGGGGGCAACATGGGCTTACGAGTTTCTCACGGTCTTTATGGATTGGCGAAGCTCTCTGCGCCCTAGTGCTTCTGAACACTCCAGAGGAGGGGCAGGGCGTATTAAGGCACGCTTCAAGCGGTTTATTCAGTATTTCACCAGTTTTGAAGAGCATGTCGTGCTGGACGCGCAGAGTAAGGGCTTTGACGGCGTAGTGTGCGGGCATATACACAAGCCGAAAATCGAAACGCATGAGAGCGGGACGCTCTATATCAACGCGGGTGACTGGGTAGAACACTGTACGGCAGTAGTAGAGCATTTTGACGGTCGGCTAGAACTTATCCGGTGGGAGCAGTTGCAGAAAGAGATTGAAACGCACGACCTCTCTCTCTTGAAACTCTCCCCTGAGAAAATCCCCTCGCGTTAGGCAGAGACACTGTGCAACTGAACTGGCTGGAACGTTACTACCAACAATCACGCATGGAAGCCAATGGGCGCACCTACGAAATACTGGGCTTCCGTTGGTGTTACCTTGGTTTGACGCAGCTTTTTGGCGAGACAACGCTACCGGACACACACGCTATTCAGGGTATGCCCACACTCTCAGAATCGGGGCTGGACACCTCCACCCTGAGTAAAATGTATCTCGCTACACGCTACTACGAAGCCGTCCACCTCGCCTGCGCTACGCTCACGCTTCCTATCGTCTGTTCTATGCTTCTCTATTGGCATTTAGGGCTATTCGTGTATGCCTCCACTCTGTTTCTACTTCACTGCCTCAACACTTTTCAAGAGCGGTACAAACGCTGCCTCTGCTGGCTCCTCCTCCAGAAGCCGACCTCCGAACCCGCACAGAGTGCTACTGCTTCCCTCTCTACCGACGTTCAGAAGACCGCCCCGAAATGGTTTACACCCGCCCCCTTCGAGACGATAAAGTTCTACCGTACTCTAGGAATAGAGCGGCTTCGGCGCATTGTACTGAACGTAACCACCAGTACAATGCTGGACACGCACCAACGTGCCAACGGCGAAAAGCACTCCTTTATGAGTGGACACTCTCAGCAACACCTTCACACCTTCCAACAGCAGACTCAAACTGCCGAGGTCTCACATATTGTCGGAGTGCTTCTACACTTTCCGTTCTTGTGGTACTTTTTGCGGGAAGGTTTCTGGACAGGCGGGCTATATGTTCTGCTTCTTAACTTCGCCAACGGCTACTGCGCCCTCTTACAACGCTATCATAGGGTACGTATGGCGCGTATCTTACAGCGGCATCGCTAAACTCATATGACCCACGCCATTCCGCACTCCCCTCGTGTTCTTATTCTGTCTGCCTCCACTGGTAACGGGCATACCAGTGCGGCACGTGCTCTGGAAGCAGTGTGCAGAGCGGAAGGGCTAGAGGTTATGGTGGTCGACTCACTAGACTACTCCCCAAAAGCCTACCGCCTCTGGTATGCGGGGGGCTACGAGGCTTTAGTGCGTTGGCTACCTGTGGTGTGGGGGTTACTCTATCGCGATTCTGATAGCCCCAAGGCGAGTTTTCAGATGCAAACTCGCCTTGATGTTATTTTTCTGAAACGCCTTGATGCCCTTGTACACTCCTTCCAGCCCGACTGGGTTTTGTGTACCCACTCGCTACCTCAACCGCGGTTAGCCCTTCTCAAACAACGTGGTAAACAGTTCAAAATGGGGATCGTCATCACCGATTTACACCCTCATCTAATGTGGCTACGGGGGGAGCCTGATGTCTTCTTCGTTCCTACTGACTGGTCGAAACAGAGGCTCTTGGAGCGATGCGCTACCGCAGAGAACCGCGTTGTAGTGACGGGGATACCCGTACACCCCGCCTTTGGAGTTGCGGAGCCGAGGCAAGCAGCACGCTTTACCGCAAAACTAAAGCCTGATGTTCCTGTAGTACTGGTATCTGCCGGCGGAATTGGGGCTGGTCCCTTTGTAGAGGTTATACAACTCCTCCAAACAATAGAGGCACCACTTCAAGTGGTGGTGATATGCGGACGTAACGCAGGGCTACGCACACACATAGAGCGCACTCTATCGCAGAAGCCCCCCAAA
>JAPLCR010000645.1:0-6833 GCA_026392135.1 Armatimonadota bacterium | reverse complement strand
GATGGCAGCTCTTATGCGCTCTGCCGACTTTATGATAGGCAAACCGGGTGGGCTGACAAGCTCAGAGTGCCTCGTCGCAGGGTGCCCGCTGGTGGTCTACTCGCCGTTTATGATTCCGGGGCAGGAGGAGGAGAACGCGCGTTCTCTCGTTGATAATGGAGCGGGAGTAGTCGCAGACAACATACAGGACTTGGGCATAGTTGTGAAAAGGTTATTGGAGAGCCCCACTGAAAGAGAAAGCCTTCGCCAAAACGCCCTTGCGCTTTCAAAACCGAATGCGACAGCAGAAATTATTCAGGCTATCCGCGAACGGTAGGCGTTGGGCTAAAAACATAGGGTGAATTACATGATAACGAAGGGGCTACAGGGTACAATACACACTACTCAGCCCTACTTGAGATACTACGGTGGATTCTATTACCTGAATGAACATCCTGCAAATTGTCTCCAGTTCGCGCATCTCTGGTGCGGAAAAACACGTTGTCGTGCTAACAGAGCGTCTCCATAAGCGCGGTCACAACGTCATCGCTATCTGTCCGCCAGGAGATTGGCTTCCTGACCAACTACGCGCAGTTGGAGCGCAGGTTTTTGAGTATAAGATGGGATTTTCGCATCTGTTGAGAATGGCAAACCACCTCAAAAAATTTGTGGCTGAACACAAGATTGATATTATCCACTGCCATCTTACTCGTGCTACTTACCTAGGGTGTATTATGGGAGTGGTGACGAAGCGTTCCGTAATCTCTTCCGTTCATGTCCAGTCACACGACTTCGTCTATCGCTATCTCATGCCCAATCCGCGAAACCACGTTATCACAGTTTCTGACTGGGTGAAGAGTGGTTTCGTCACTATGGGACTGCCGGAGAAGCAGGTACACACTATCCACAACGGAACCGAATTTATCCGTGATGATGGGAGTACTGAGGAGATACTGGGAAGCGAAACGGTTCACGCAGAGTTTGACCTGCCCCCTACCGCCGAGATTATTGGGATATTTGCCCATGTAAATGACTTCAAAGGTCATCCTCTTCTTGTCCGCGCCATGCGCCGTATTGTAGAGGCACGCCCGAATGCCTACCTGCTCTGTGTGGGTCCCGTTGACCCGACTTTCCAAAAAAAGCTGAACGACATTGCCGCCGCCGATGGTGTCCTCAAACATATGCAATTATTGAAGCGATGGCACTGGGGAAACCTGTCGTCGTAACTAAAGCAGGAGGGAATCTAGAGCTTGTAAAGGATTTGGAGACGGGACTGCTTATCGAACGAGACACAGATGCGATTGCAGACGCGATAGTCTCCTTGTTGAGCGATACCGAGTTGCGCCAAAACATGGGAGCCGCTGCCCACCAGAGGGCAGTAGAGATGTTCTCTGCAAAGGTGATGGTAGATAACATCGAAGCCCTCTACCAAAAAATTCTACACCCCTCTTAATCTGGAATAGCCCCCTCATGTCCCCTAAATTCTCTCCTGTACCTATCCTGATGTATCACAAAGTGGGTGAGCCCGTTTTAACGAAGCGCGACACCTTCTTGAACGTTTCGGCACAGAATTTCTCAAAACAGATGTGCCTTCTGAAGCGCCTCGGATATACCGCCCGCACCTTTGGGGAGGTATTGGAGGCGTGGACGTACCAAAAACCCCTACCTCCTCGAACGTTCGTGATTACCTTCGACGACGGGTATGTGAATGTGGGGAGATACGCCGCGCCTATTTTGCAGGAGCTGGGATTTACGGCGACGGTGTTTGCGGTCTCGCAGGCAGTAGGGAAGACCAACGATTGGGATGAGGGGACAAACAACGTGGTGATCCCTCTTATGGAGTGGGCACGGTTACACGAATTACAGGGGTTGGGTTGGGAGATTGCAGGGCATACAGCACATCACCCTCACCTCGATGTGCTGAGCGATGCGGAAGCCTTTGAGGAGATTGTACGCGGGAAGGCGGAGCTGGAAGCGGAGTTGCAGGCACAAGTGAAAACCTTTTGCTACCCATTCGGTCATTTGAATCCACGCACTCCAGAACTGGTCAAGAGAGCAGGGTTTCTGGGGGCTTGTACTACGCAAAGGGGCATCGCAAAGCAGGCAGACAACCCATTTCTACTCTCCCGCGTGAAGGTAGCCTATCGGGACAACACACTTGCATTTCTGTATCGCCTTGTACTTGCACCGCACCTTCCAGATCTACGCAAAAAACGTCGATCCTCACTTAGTAACCTACAGGCGTAGTATTTTCTGCTGTCTATTCTGACTGAGCAGGGGGTGTCGCTAGTATCTCTCGGTCTCCTTTGATAGCATTGGGATTCAGGTGCTGAAGAGTATAACCGAGGTTCGTAAGGAACTCAATACAAAACTCGTGTGTCTCTGCCCCATGAGTCGCCACAATGATAGTAGGGCGATACTTCCCAACCGTTTTGCTGGCTCCTTTGAGAGCGCGTATTTCCGCCCCCTCCACATCCATTTTTATTACGTTGGGTATAGGGAGTCTTCCCTGCTCCACCAACTCATCGAGCGAGACTACTGGTACTGTTATCGCACCATCCTCAGCAATGTGCCCCGTGCCTAAGCCGCACCGCGTTTCAAAGCGAACTTTACCTGCCTTCTCTCCCACTGCCGTAGTTATTATCTCCAAGTTATCGAGGTGATTGAGTTGCTTATGGCGTTTAAGGAAGCGATTGAGGAGCGGGTGAGGCTCAAATGCAAAGACACGCCCCGTCTTTCCTACGTTCTGGCAGGCAATGGTTGAGTAGTAGCCCACGTGCGCGCCGACATCAAAGACGACATCGCCCTCTTTTACGGCAGAGAGGTAAGCTTCAGTTTTGGCAGGTTCATAGTTACCGCGAATAAAGCGGATTCCACTCGTAACAACCCACCTCTTACCTTGAAGCGGTCCTTCACGAATAGGAAGAACTATCGGGAAGAAGAGGCGGGTAAGCCCGTGTGCTATACGCTTTTCGGCTCTACGCCGTAACTGTCGCCAAGAAGCCAAAAGAGAACTCCATTCTTGCAGGGGGAAATTTCCTCTTGAATTATACCGCCCTGCAAGGGCAAATAGGTGTAAAGAAGGCTTCTATTCAGAGATTCAAGCAATAAGTTCTATAATTGGCTTGCCTTTTTCGGTAAGAGAGATTGGTCGCCCTACATTAGTCATAAGGGTCTTGTCAGGCTTCATGCCTAAGAGAGTGGAGACCGTTGCAAAGAGGTCTGGTACGAGAACAGGCTTATCTACAACCTTCGCACCAGCCTCATCCGTTGCACCATAGACGACTCCTGCACGAACACCCCCACCCGCAAGAGCGACGTTCCACGCTTGTGGATAGTGATCACGCCCTTCGTTTCCGTTGATACGGGGAGTGCGTCCGAACTCTCCCATCCAAATAATGAGCGTGCTTTCGAGTAGGTTGCGCTGTTCAAGGTCTTTAATCAGTGTAGCCATTGCAGGGTCTACATTCGCAAGAAGCTTGTTGGTACGGTTAAAGTTATCGTTATGGGTGTCCCAACCATCTTGCACCACCTCCACAAAGCGCACCCCCGACTCGACTAGCCGCCGTGCCATAAGGCAGCCCTTACCAAAATTGCTACTTCCATACGCCTGTTGAACGGCACTAGGCTCCTCTTTAATGTCAAACGCCTTGAGGCGTGGAGAGCGCATCATACGAACCGCTTTGCCGTATACTTCGCGGTGCCCCTTCACCTTGTTGTCTTGTGTCTCTGTATGAAAACCCTGCTCAAGGTAGTTCAATCCGCTCATACGCGTATCGAACCTGTCTGCCGTCACATTACGGGCGTAGGCAATATTCTGCGGCGATTGATTCGGGTTCTGGACGACAAAGGGAGCATACTGTACACCTAGAAAGCCCGCCCCCATACTGGGTCCGCTAATGCTCACAAAGTTCGGCAGTTCTGCACTCGTTACGCCTAACTCCGCGTTCACCCATGCGCCTAATGAGGGGTGCGTAATGGTTGGGTTGGGAGCGTAACCGGTGTGCAGAAGGTATTGTGCGCGTTGATGGTTGCCCTCTTTACTGGTCATCCCACGTAGTATCGCTATCTTATCTGTAACCTCGGCTAGCTGCGGAAAGCCTGCCGCTAGCTCGATGCCGGGTATGCGGGTCTTAATGGCACGTGTGCTTCCTCCGGTTGTGGTTCCGGGCTTGGGGTCGAAGGTCTCAAGGTGACTAGGTCCTCCATTCATCCAGAGGAGGATGCAGGATTTGGGACGAGTGCCTTTCGTCTGCGCCAATGCGCCCTGCGCGGAGCCGAGCCACTGCGCGAAGAAGAGGCTGAGAAAGCCTCCCATTCCTGCCTGCAAAAAGCCACGCCGGTCCGTATCTATGTGTCCTGGACAGATACCTTCGCTCACTTCATTGTTGTGTTTCATCTGTTTTACCTCGTAGTTCGTGAAGAGCCTAATGGTTAAAAATAAACTCACTGGAGTTCAGCAGTGCCCAGAACATATCTTCATACGCCTGCTGCTTGGGAGTCCCTGTACGTTGTGCAAAGCGTCCGGTAATACGCCCCAGAGGGTCAGCCCCGCCTGTTCGCCTCTCCTGATTCGCTGTCTTCTCTTGCAGATTCTGCTCCACTCCTTCTCCGCTTCCAGCAAGGCGCGGACGCTCTTGACCAGTGGGAGGCGTGAATGTTTGCGCTATAGCGCGGGGAGTATTGACGAACTTCGACCAGTAGGCGATCTCTTTCTTGCTAGGCAGACGTGATACAGTACGGAGGTAGAGGCTCTCAACCTTCTCGTTATCGCTTCCGGGAAGTGCCATGACCTCTGTAAGAGCTGCCCCCGGAATGAGGCTGACCGCACTATTGGCGACACTTCCGTTTAGAAGGAGGAGAGCCTGTGGAATAGTGCCTTCGTAGTCCTTTTGTTCAAACTCTTCGTCTACATCGAAGAGGAAAGTGAGTTGACGCTGAAGTGCTATTTTGAGAGCGGGAAGCCTATTGCCTGCGACGCGCTCCAACATGGATTCCATATTGGTTGCTGTTACGAGCATATCCATCATTACTTCGGGCTTCACAGGTTTGAGGCGATACCGCGCCCAGAGGGTATTGCCCTCATCCGCGCTCTTTGCGGGTTGTGATGAGAGTTGATAGACCTGCGTAGAGCAGATGAGTTTGACAAGATACTTGAGGTCGTAGCCGTGCGCTGTAAAGTCATCAGCGAGCTTTTTCAGGAGTTCGGGCATGACGACGGGGTTCGATTCCCGAAAGTCGTCTATAGGATTAACAAAGCCGCGCCCCAAAAAGTGTGCCCACATTCGGTTCACAATGGCAGATGCGAACCAAGGGTTTTGCGGAGCAGTTATCCACTTTGCTATGGCTTGCCGCTTGTTGGGCTCGTTGGCAAAACTCGTTCCATCCAGTGCAGAAGGCTCGGCGGCGGCATATTCGAGCCGTCCATTCTCCTTCATCTTTGCCATTAGGCGTGGAGGGATGCGAATGGGTTTGGCGTTGTCTGTCAGTTCAAGTTGGCGTGACATCCCTTTTTCAACAACACGGTTGACGGGGCGCACCTGTGCCTGCATAAAACACGAGGTGAACTTGCGGAAATCGGACTGCTTCCACGCCTCCGTTTTGTGGTCGTGGCACTGAGCGCACTGGATCTGCACTCCCATGAAAAGGCGAGACACCGCTCCAGAGTAGTCGGCAGGAGTGTCTGCGTACTTCATATACCAGTTGACCGCGCCATTGACTCGTGAGTCGGCGAGAGTTTTGCCATTTGCGTCCATATCCATCTGGGGCATAGCGTCGTTTACAGGCTTCGCAACGGTGCGATTGGTGTTTACTCCGCTTGCTGTAAGGAGTTCATAGACAAACTTGTTATACGGGGTGTTTGCGGAAACTTGCCCTTTAAGCCATTCACGAAACACTCCGCGGTCTACAACCTGCCGTCTGACCTGTCGCCCCATAAGAACATCGTCCCAGTAAGCCGTCCAGTACTCTGCATACTTAGGGGAGTTAAGAAGCTGCACTAGAACTTCGTGCCGTTTGTAGGGAAAAGCCTTTACCTCCTCCGCGGTAGGAAGTGTGCCGATAACATCAAGAGTGACTCGTCGTAAATAGTGGGCATCATCGGTAGGGGGCGCGGGTGCTACAGCACTCCTCTTCCATTCGGCACGAATAAGGTGATCTATTTGCGCTGGTGTCAAGTCGTCCTGTGCTAATAGGGGAGTAGTTCTCGCCATATAGAGCAGGACTGCTATAAATACAAGGAGATGTCGTCTTATCATATTTACCATCCTTTGGGAACGTTCTTTCGATGAAAAACAGGTTTTCAGGGGAATAGACGTAGATTGTTGGAAATTGTTTAGAAAAAAGTAGCTACTCACACGCTCTTTAGGGGGAATCTAATCCTCATTCCTTTCTCCTTTCGGTTTCAGCGGCGGACAGAGAGCGGGAGGCTTATCGCACTGACCCAGCCACCCCCTCACATAGCACCTCACCCTACCCTCCCCTTAAAAAACAGGGGAGGAAAACAAGAGGCAAAGGGGAGACTTGCAATGCTCCCGTACTCTGAGAGGTTTTGAGGAGTGCGAAAAGCCTCCCACCATCGGCATTCGCCCCTCTCCGTGTCGGGGAGGGGTTGGGGTGGGGTCGCATTCGCCCTTCCCCGTGTGAAGGGGAAGGGTTGGGATGAGGTGGGCGGGTCAGTGCGATAAGCCTTCCGCCTATCTCAAAACCTTGTCTGTCCGCTCCTGAACCCGTTTCGGGCTAGGGGGTAGGTCGCATTGCCTAGTCTTCCAAGTAACTCTTGGATTTCAACGCTTATTCGTCTACTAATTCTGGGGCTTCTCAGGCGACTGCCTCAAAAGGAGTTACTTTGTGAG
>JAPLCR010000035.1 GCA_026392135.1 Armatimonadota bacterium | reverse complement strand
GTCGCCATAACCTGGCAAAATGAATCGCTCGTCTACTTCCTGGAGCGAGAGAGCGGCATGAACGCCTACACGCCTTCCCGCACCTTAGCGGGGAGCGTGAGCGAAGTCCCTCAAGAGCCAGAGGCGTCGCTTCCGACGATATCCTACCGGGAGGAGGTGCTCACACATTCGCGAGAGACCTACGCTCTTCCTCGCGAAGAGGTGGAGCGACAGATTGCCGAGTTGAACGGCTGGGAAATCCCCGAAGAGTTCGCGACCGAGGAGGAAAAAGCGAGAAATGAACTTCTACACCGTTTATGCACGACGGGCATGGAGCGAGGGCAAGCGCACGATATTCTGGATCAGTATCCTGTAGATGTGATTCGCAGGCAGTTAGACTGGCTCCCCTATCGAGGAGCAAGGTATCCGGCGCGGTTTCTGGTCTCCGCTATCGCTGGGGACTACGACGCTCCACCCCGACAGTACCGAGTGCGACAAACCGAACCCGGCGCTACAGAGGAGAGCGACGAAGAGTTTCCATTAGATTTAGAGAGTTCGCCATGACCACAGACAACCCTACAATTCGCTCGCAGACGCCGTCCTCGTTTCCACTGGGGAGTACGCCGTTTCCCAACTACCTGATAGACGAAGAGATGCCCCGTCTCTCCGACACCGAGTGGCGCATTGTATGCGTCCTCGCAAGGCAGACACTGGGCTGGAAGGGGGAGGAAGGGAGGCGAAAAGCGCGAGACTGGTTGACGCATAGCCAACTCAAGGAGCGAACTGGCAGAGAGAGCGCCGCTGTGTGCAGAGCCATTCAATCCCTCCTTGACAAGAGGCTGATTGTTGTTGAGGACAGCGATGGCAAACCCCTCCTCACGGCGCAACAACGCCAATTCAAGATGGGGAGGCTCTACTTTCGTCTCCATGTTCGTGTTTTTTCNTTCTAGGGACATTGAAGGCGGGAATGTTCCTAAAGCGTTTTCGGTTGTGAAAAAGAAGAACGCCGAAAGCGAAAACACAAAAGCGAAAACAACAAAAGAAACTGTTTACAAAACTACTCCCCCCTCCCCCTCAACATACAAAAATCCGCGAATGGAGGAGGCTATTCAAGCGTTCCTGCACCTCTACCAGAAACGATTCCAAGAACGCTCTCCTCAAAGCCTTTCGTCCCCGTTTTCCGAGAACAAGGAGGGCAAACTCATTCGTGAACTACTTGAGCAGTATCCGCTAGAAACTCTCTGTGACCTCCTCGAACGCTTCTTCTCTCTGGATGACAAATGGGTGCGAGAACAAGGCTACTCGCTTATCGCCTTTCGACATCGCCTGCCAAGACTCCTCATGCATTCGCCACACACCGCCTCTCCCTTGACAACTAAAAGCGTCCGATGGTCCAAAGTGAACACCCTCCTCTCGTATGCCAACACATCAGAAACTAAGTCCAAAGGAGGCGTATGAACGCACACGCATCCCTGGAAATCCCGCGACGAGTCCGACAGGGCGACCTCTGGCAGGTAGGGCGACACCGCCTTTTGTGCGGAGATAGCACGGATAGTGAGCAGGTAGCGCGGCTCATGCAGGGAGAGAAGGCGAGGCTTACAATAACTTCGCCGCCCTATAACCTTGGCAAAAGCGCTCTCCTCGCCAACAACCGCTACCTCAAGGAGAGCAGATATCTCAACTCTTCGGATAAGCGGACGACCTCTGAGTATCTCGCTCTGCTGGAAGCCGTGACGAGAAACGCGCTGGCGGTCTCGCAAACCGTGATTGTGAACTTGCAGATGCTCTCAGGAAACAAACTCGCCTTTCTGGAGTACCTCTACTTCCTGCGTCATAACCTCGCCGATATCGCCATCTGGGACAAGCAGATATTTCCGCCGCTGATAGGGCGCAACATCCTGTCGAACCAGTACGAGTTTCTGCTCTTCTTCTCCTCAAGAAAGCGCGGGAAGAACGCCACAAGAACGATACACACGGCGAACTTTCGCGGGAGGGTGTCCAATGTGTATCAGGGGAAGCCGCAACGGAACAACGCCTACCACAAGTACCATGCGGCGACGTTTCCGACACATCTGCCCAAATGGCTCATGGAGACCTTTGACAGCAAAAGAGGGGTCTATGGGGAAGTTAGTGGGTTCCCCATGAAATATGCCATACTTTGGGATGATGCAAGATACGG
>JAPLCR010000005.1 GCA_026392135.1 Armatimonadota bacterium | reverse complement strand
GAGAGCCGATTGTCACAGGGAAAGACCTCCTTCCCAAAAGCCGTGCCGTTCCTAGCCCTAGTACCGGCAAGCCTATTATTGAGTTTGAGTTCAATACAGAGGGCGCACGTATCTTCGAGCAGACAACGCGTGCCAATATCGGAAAACACCTCGTCATCTTCCTCGATAAAAAGTTGCTGACGGCTCCTACGATAAACGGGCCCATTGCAGGGCGCGGAATTATCGAAGGCAACTTCACTATAGAGAGCGCAAAGTCACTCGGCGAACAGCTCAATGCGGGTGCACTTCCTGTTCCCCTCGCTCTGGAAGAGGTGCGCGATATTGAGGCTACTCTTGGGCGCGAGTCGGTGGCACTAACGACAAGGGCGGGTGTGATTGGTCTTATCCTCGTTCTTATCTTTATGCTCGTATACTATCGTCTGCCTGGGCTACTTGCCAACGGCGCGTTGCTACTCTATACCCTGTTCTCTATCGCCATCTTCAAAGGAGGCATGGCGTGGTTTGGTATAGATCCCGTAACGCTCACCTTGCCCGGTATCGCAGGGTTTATCCTCTCGATTGGTATGGCAGTTGACGCGAACATTCTGATATTTGAACGCCTTAAAGAGGAGCTACTCTCAGGGAAAACCCTCCGTCTCGCAATTGAAACGGGCTTCAAACGCGCCTTCACTGCTATCTTCGACTCGAACGTCTGTACCATCTTAACCTGCCTCGTTCTCTTTAACTTTGGCACGGGCCCCATTCGCGGCTTTGCCATGACGCTCGGTTTAGGCGTTCTGATAAGTATGTTCACCGCCATCACGGTAACACGCACCTTCCTCTACACGCTGGTGAGTATGGGCTTTGCCCAGAAGCCTGAGTTCTACGGCATCAAAGAGGGCGCGGTACACCGTGAGTACCACTTTATGCGCCATGCGCGCCTATTCCTGATAGTATCTTTCGCTATCATCATTCCAGGTCTTGTATTCTGGATGGCAGGCGGAATCAAGAAGAGCATCGACTTTCAAGGTGGTACGGAGCTTGTTATTCCCTTCGTACAACGCCACAACGCACCAGAGGTTCAGAGTGCGTTGCTAAGTATGGGCGATAAGTATAAAGACAGTCGTGTTGTGGTCTCGAATGAGGCAAACGGTGTGAGCCGCGTCTACGTTACCACCGTCAAACTTAGCGACCAAGAGCGTGCCTCTGTGGTTACTACCCTCGCACAAAAACTAGGGGGTGTGGCTCCTGGGCAGAAGGAGAGTTATGCGAACGTCAGCGGTGTCATCAGTGCAGAGCTGGTTGTCAACGCATTCAAGGCGGTTCTCGTCGCATCTCTTCTCATCCTCATATACCTCGCGATTCGCTTCTCGATAGGGGGCTATAAAGAGGGCTTGAAGTACGGTGCGTGTGCCCTTGCTGCCCTCCTACACGACGTTCTCGTGGTCTGGGGCGCGTTTGCCATACTCGGCAAGCTCTTCGACTGGCAGGTAGATAGCCTCTTCGTGACGGCAATGCTTACGGTTATAGGTTTCTCGGTTCACGACACCATTGTTGTCTTTGACCGAATTCGCGAAAACTTACAGCACCGCCTCAAGGGAGAGAGTTTTATGGACTTGACAGACCGTAGTATCTCCCAAACCTTGGCACGGTCTATCAATACCTCTCTTACCGTAATTATCACGCTTGTCGCTCTGTTCCTTTTCGGTGGCTCTTCCATCCATCAGTTTACAGGCGCACTGCTGGTGGGTATTCTTAGCGGAACCTACTCCTCTATCTTCAATGCTAGCGTTCTGTTGGTGCTGTGGAAGCAGGGAGATGTAGGTGTAGTCTCCAAAACCGCGCAGAGCCGACTCGCCGCACGTCCCGAAGCCATACTACCCGGTGATAAGCCGCTGGTAAGTGCGAGTGCTTCTAGTACGGCTACACCAAGTGCATCGTCTTCCTCTGATGACGAAGACGACGATGACGATGACGATGAAAGCACGAAGCGAGCGACTCCGCGCCGTCAGCCTACACGCCGCCGTCGTATGTAAGAGTTGTAATCGCAAATACGGGCATACTGCCTCCCCTCTCTATCTATGGAGGGGAGGCAGTATGTTTTTACCGCGCTATCAGGAGGATTTTTCTACCTGAGTGGTGAATAGAGATATTCAGATACCGTTGACCACTATTGAGGAAGGTACAAGAATGTTCGCTCCGGAGACACCAATGGACACTCTGTACCCGCCCTTGACCGACGACTTTTATTTGCAAGATACGGTTCAGGTGGCGCAGAACCTTTTGAACTGTCTACTCATCAGGCACACGGCAGAGGGCTGGATGGTGGGGCGCATCTCCGAGACGGAAGCTTATACGCAAAACGACCCCGCTTCCCATACCTACCGTGGTGAAACAGAACGAAATGCCTCCATGTTCAGGGTAGGTGGTACGGCTTATGTCTACTTTACGTATGGAATGCATCACTGCCTGAATACGGTAACGGGACCAGAGGGATTCGGGAGCGGTGTTCTGCTTCGCGCGGTAGAGCCTATTCTGGGTTTTGAACAGCTTCAGCGGAACCGACGTACTAAAGAGCCGCTGGATAAGAAAAGTGTTGCTGACCGACCGCGCTTCTCTCGCGAAAGGATAAAGTTGGGGATAGCCCTGTGCGGAGGACCCGGTAAGCTGTGTCAGGCATTCGCACTAAATCGAGAACAGAATGGGCTAAACCTACGTAGGGCGAGATATCTTTGGGTTGCTGCTGCGATGCCAGAGTGGGAGGTCACTCCGCGTGAAGTCGTAGCTACACCGCGCATAGGAATCACGCAGGCGGCAGATACTTTGTGGCGTTTCACTCTGAAAACAGACCCCTACCTCTCAAAAAAATGAGATATGTTTAACGATGACCAGACTGAGGAAGTAGCAATATGACGGAACAACTGTGGGCTCCTTGGCGGCTCCAGTATATCGAAAAAACCGAAAAATACCCTGGCTGTATCTTCTGCGACTTTCCTAAAGAGGAGAACGATACCGAGCGTTACATTGTCACACGCGGGGAACACGCCTACCTCATCGTAAACGCTTTCCCCTATAGCAACGGTCACTTGATGGTCGTTCCCTATTCGCATACCGCGACGCTAGACACGCTTACGGATGACGAAATGCTAGAGGTGATGCGCCTCACACGCATCGGAATACGCCTTCTGAAAGCGGTTTACAACCCGCATGGCTTCAACTTGGGAGTGAATATGGGAACCGTCGCAGGTGCAGGAATCGCCGACCATATTCACTGGCATATCGTTCCTCGCTGGAACGGAGACACCAATTTTATGCCTGTTCTCGCCGATGTGCGCGTCATACCGGAGAGCCTTGAGGTCTGTTACCGTCGTCTGCGGGAAGCATTGCCTCACGTTCTGGAAGGGGAAGCCGACTGAAACAGGGATTTTTCATTACCTTTGAAGGCGTGGAGGGCGCAGGTAAAAGCACACAAATTCGACTACTGAAAGCCGCGCTAGAAGCGGAGGGCTACGCCGTCTGCATGACACGCGAACCGGGCGGCGACAAGGTGGCAGAGGGAGTACGTGCCCTGCTACTCTCGCAAGAGATGACGGCACGAACGGAGCTACTCCTCTTCTTGGCGGCGAGGGCACAGAACGTCGAATTGGTCGTGCGCCCACATTTAGAGGCGGGCGGTATCGTTCTTTGTGACCGCTATACCGATTCGAGCATCGCCTATCAGGGTGTGGCGCGGAGATTGGGGCGCGATAGCGTTGCCGTGCTGAACGACTTCGCCACCGACCATCTACAGCCCGACCTGACCCTCCTGCTAGACCTCCCGCCAGAGGTAGGGCTTGCCCGTCAACAAGACCGTAACCGTATGGAGGCGGAGAGCCTTAGTTTTCATCAGGCAGTGCGTGTGGGATTCCTAGCAGAGGCAGAGCGAGACCCCAAGCGATTTCGCGTTCTGTCAGCGGAGACAGATGTAGAGACGCTTCACGCGCAGATACTTGGTACTGTTAAGGATTCGCTAAAATCGGGTAGTATAGAATCATAAGACCTAAGTTATCAGGTGGAGAGAGGGTGTCAGAATGAAACTGGTTGTCACCGTGGTACATGACCGCGACAAAAACAAAATTACGGATAGCCTACTACGCAACGGCTTCACATTCACAAAAATCGGAAGTACGGGAGGCTTTCTGCGTGAAGGCAACGTAACTCTGCTCATCGGCGTAGATGAAGATAATTTGGACAGGCTCGTCGAAGTTATCCGTGAAAGCTGCAAGACCCGCGAACAGTTCGTCAACGTGCTACCGCCTGACGCGGCTCCCGTTGGCACGTTCATGCCTAGCCCCGTCAAGGTAGTCGTGGGCGGCGCGGTCTGCTTCGTAATGGACGTGGAGCGATTCGAGCGGTTTTAGCCTCCCTGCGGCAGAGCCTTCTCGGTACCAGCGGCGGGAATTTCAGCCTCTTTCGCTTGTGTCTTACGCGAGGCGTGGAGGAGGTAGCCAAACAGTGCGAGAACAATCAAACCAGCATAGAGAAGTGCGAAAAGTTCGCTACGGTCGTACTTGAAGTGGCGGAAGTTAAGCGAAATAACAACTACGGCGATAGGCACAAGGGCGGGTAGAGGGATCCCTGTAAAATAGACCACGAGCATATAGAGCATCAGCACGCCCGTTAATGCATTAAACGTCTTACGGGAAGGGATGCCGAACCGCCGGAAACAGGCGAAAAACAGCGCGATAAACAGAAAGTCCGCGAACCCCACCGCCAACTGCAACGGCTCTGCCCCCGCCTTCGCTTGTGTGGTCGGCAGATTGACCGTCAAGGCTTTCATCATCTTTGCTGCTTGCGGGGAGTTCCCGCTTGTCGCCTGTGTTACCAGTCCCCCGCCGAACACCACGTAGAGGTCTACCATCGCCAACATGACCGCCGCAGGAAGAAGTATCTTCATCTCCTTCATTAGGTGTGAAATGAGCGTCCCCACAGATACTGCCAAGCCCACCATCAGCAGACCATCAAAGCCCGGTAGTTGCCGTATAACGCCGCGCATTCCCGGAGTACGCGCTACAAATAGAAGCACCGCGCAACCCACTACCAGTATCAGCCATTCGCGGGCTGTATGAACTACACGCGCCAGCGATACCGTAAACAGCAGTATCAGAAACAGGGCGGTAAGGGTAGTCACGGCTACCGCCTCATTCGTACTAGGCACGAGAGCCGCCAGCCGATAGAGCAAGAGGTAGGCTACCATGCTAAACAGGGTATGCTTTATGTCTGGTAGGCGCGTAGGTTCATAGATGAGTGTGACACTAGGCGAGGCAGGCTTAGATTCGGGAG
>JAPLCR010000707.1 GCA_026392135.1 Armatimonadota bacterium | reverse complement strand
TTTGTACGCCAGTTTCGCGTTCCCAGACGCATCTGTCTCCGCCGTACCCACAACCACGCTGTCTATCTTAAAGGTCATCGTGCGTCCCGCGAGAGCGAGTTTGTCGGTCTTGCGCTTCAGGGAGGCAGTCAGGTTCCGCGTGGTACCGAGGCTTTCGGTGTAGGAAGCGATGTAGCTCTGCGATTCCGACTTGTTCACGGTGAGGGTGGAGGTTGCGCTGGAGGCGTTCTGGTTAGCATTCCCCGCATACTCCGCCGTCAGGGTGTGCGCTCCAACGGTCAGCCCGACGATTTTGTAGATGCGCGTGGCTTTTCCGGTTCCATCAGTGCTTGCGGTTCCGATGCTGACTCCGTTCACCTTGAAGGTGAGTTTCGCGTTGACGAGGAGTGCTTTGTCGCTCATCCTTCTGAGGCTAGCGAAGAGGTTCTGGGTGGAGCCGAGCCTTCCTGCGAAGGAGGGCATGGCGACGGACGTGTCCGCTTTGGTGATGGTAAGCGTTGCCGTTGCGGTTGTGGCTTTGTAGTCCGCGTCTCCTGCAAAGGTTGCGGCGTACTTATGCGCTCCGACGCCGAAGTCCGTAGAGTTCTCGACGATGTGAGCGGCTTTGCCGGAGGCGTTGGTGGTCGCAGTTCCTGAGGCGACTCCGTCCACCGTGAAGGCGATGGTCTTGCCTTCGAGAGTTTTGTTGTTCGCGTCTTTGAGGGTCGCCGTGAGGGTGAACTTTCCGTAGACGGAGGAGACGTTCACGACAGTGATGGCGGTCTTGGCGGTGGAGCGAATCAATGCGAGGGAGTGGTTGTTTCCTGCTGCAATCTGCGTAATGCCTGTCAGCCCTGAGACTTGGACGGGAGTGGTTCTATGCGTCTCGGTTCCGTCTCCGAGTTGACCGAAGCTATTGTATCCCCACGCCCAAACGGTTCCATCCGACTTGAGGGCGAGAGAGTGCCAAAATCCTGCCGCAAGCCGCGTGATTCCTGTCAGCCCTGAGACTTGTACGGGGGTGTTTCTGTTGAGTGTGGTTCCGTCTCCAAGTTGACCGGACTCGTTCTTTCCCCACGCCCAAACAGTTCCATCTGACTTTATGGCGAGAGAGTGGTAGTGTCCTCCCTTGACTTGCGTGATTCCTGTCAGCCCTGAGACTTGAACGGGAGTGTTTCTTTTTGTGTAGGTTCCGTCTCCGAGTTGACCATTGCTGTTGTATCCCCACGCCCAGACTGTTCCATCTGACTTCAGCGCGAGTGAGTGCACCTGCCCTGCCGAAATCTGCGTCGCGCCCGTCAGCCCTGTGACTTGGATGGGAGTGTTCCTGTGGTCTGTGGTTCCGTCTCCGAGTTGACCGAAATCATTGCGCCCCCACGCCCATACGGTTCCGTCCGACTTGAGGGCGAGAGAGTGGGATTCTCCCGCGGCAATCTGCGTGATTCCCGTCAACCCTGAGACTTGAACGGGAGCGTCTCTCTCCGTGTCGGTTCCGTCTCCGAGTTGCCCGTAGCCGTTCCCTCCCCACGCCCATACGGTTCCATCCGACTTCAAAGCGAGAGAGTGAAAGGCTCCTCCTGCAACCCCCGTGATTCCCGTCAGCCCTGAGACTTGGACGGGAGCGGTTCTATCCGTTGTGGTTCCGTCTCCGAGTTGACCAAATTCGTTGTACCCCCACGCCCATACGGTTCCATCTGACTTCAAAGCAAGCGAGTGAAAGGCTCCCGCTATTTGCACTACACTGGTAAGCCCTGATACTTGAACAGGAGTGGCTCTATCCGTTGTGGTTCCGTCTCCGAGTTGACCGTGGTCATTGTGCCCCCACGCCCAAGTTTGCGCGCGAGAGACGACGCTAACCCCAGCGAGGAGGGCGACGAAGGTTGCTAAAAGCGAGAGCCGCAGGAAAGCGCGGCGGTTGAATAATAGCAAGGCTGCATTCATAGTAGGGACTAGGCTCCTTTTGAAGAGAAGACGACGGCTTTCGACGCGTCTAAAGCGTAGAAGTAACTCACCTTACGCACTGCCCTCATGCCATTCTGCTTTTGTGTAGAGACAGACAGGCAAGGGCGGCTTTGAAGAGGGCGGAAAGATACAGCACTTCGCACCCAGCTACCCCCTCTAAATCTCCCCCTCCACAAAGCTCACTGGGGTATGTATTCTATTGAATCACTCATGTTACGGACATCCCTCTCCCAATTCTGGGCGAGGGAGCCTGTCTGAAAGGTTTGTAGATCGGACATTCCGCTTTTTGGAACCCAAAACAGGGGAGAAATCCGGTAAACTGGTCGCCTTAGTTCCCCTTCACCCAGTATTGGGAGAAGGGGCTAGGGGTTGAGGGCTACTTACTGCGTAAGGTGAGTGAATCAAAAGAACTTGTCGCAATTCAAACCCGTGTTTGAGAGGCGAGATTCCCTCTCCTTTGCGAAGGAGAGGGTTAGGGTGAGGTTATGTGGAAAAGCCTCCCGTATCTCAAACCTCTCCAATACATACCCCAATGAGCCTCCACAAAGGGGAGACTTCGGCGCGCCCCGCTTCCTACCTCGGTTTACGGATAGGTTTGAGGAGTGCGAAAGCCTTTCACCTTCGGCATTTAGCCCTTCCCCTTGTGAAGGGGTAAGGGTTGGGAGGGGGGGGACGGGGAAGTGGCACAAGCAGGGCGATAAATCTAGCGTATCTCATCAATACGTCAGAGTTCACCCTGACAGGCAACTAGTCGCCGCTAGTACCGCCTTGTGCCGCTTTCCCTTTTCCAGCAGGCTCAGGTTTCGCTTTGAGGTTGTCCGGCATTGGCGATTTCACGCCGTCCTCTGTTGCGAGATAGTTTCCGCCGCCTTTAGGTTTCATGGGACCTGTGTAGTAGAAGCCGCCCGGCGTGGGAGCCTCTTTGACCTTTTTACCCGTGGAAAGATTTACCAGTATCGCGAAAAGCAGACCAATTCCGGCAATGCCTATAAGTATCTGCAATCTCTTTTGCTTGTTCATGAGGTTATCATCCTAAGTTACTTAATCGAGTAGACTGTTCTAACAGATAGTCAAACGAAAGGCGACCCTTGCGGTCGCCTTTCGTGTTTTGTAGGCTCACCTACGGACCGTCGCCGCCCTTACCACTTTGAGTGGTGGTTGCCTTAGGTTTCATAGGGCCCTCATAGTATCCGCCTGAGCCGGAAGTCGCACTCTTCTCCTCTTTTTTGCCGCCGCACCCTACTAGAGATAGCAGAGACATCAAGAGAAACAGCGAAGATACTAGCAGGGCAGTAGAGCGTTGCCCGTTACGCATTGTACATACTCCTTAACGAGTTACTTGTCGATGGAGTAGTATTTCTTGAACCAGCAACCGCTTGCATCTTGCTCAAGATAACGCTCGGAGTTGCGGTTGATGCGCTTGGCATGGCTATCTAGGAAGACGTGCGTACCGCCGCCCTGGTGAGCGTCAGTGGCTTCGCAACCCATCGTTGTACCGAAGGAGTGTGCGCCGTTGTTAAGAACGCCCGTCATACCGTCGGAGATAATAACGGCATCCGCAACACGTCCAACCTGAGCAAGACGCATAATCTCGACTCGGACATCGCTACCAGCAAAGTAGTAGTGAGGTGCTTCTTGAGTACAGGTGTCGTCATAAGCGGCTTTTCCAAAACCGATGCCGTAGTGAGCATGGTACCAGAGTGCGGGGTAGTAGGCAATGATGGGGTCGCCATCACAGTCAGGAGCCGCCGCGGCTTTGCTCATCTTTTCAGGTCCGAAGGAAGGGCACGCCATCATACCAGTGGGGTTAACACCCGAAAAATCCGCGCTGACGGGATCGACGGGAGCACCATTCTTGATGTAGGGCTGAAGGTTCTGTGCCCAGCTGTGGAGGTCGTGGCGCCAGTTGTCGCGGGGAAGCCCCGTGCGAACAAACCAAGGAATGACCGTCTCATCGTAGTCTTGGCTGTACATAGCACTAGCGGTACCAATCTGCTTCGCGTTGCTAAGGCAGGAGATAGCGCGGGCTTTTTCGCGGGCTTGCGCGAAAACGGGGAAGAGAATTGCGGCGAGAATAGCGATAATCGCGATTACGACGAGCAACTCAATAAGAGTGAAACCTTTGCGAGACATAAGACCCTCCTAAGAATTTATCCCTCAAGATAGGGACAATAGAAAGACCGCTGTTTTGAGCGGAGAAAAGTTGCTATGCCCAATGCTGTACATAGCAACACTACATAGTAACTATAACGCCAAACAGGGGATAGAGTCAAGCCTATATTATAGTAATTTTAAGGAGTGCTGCAAATTTTACAAGCGAATAAGGTCACGATTGACAAATATGCCGAATAATACTGCAATATCAATACCTTCGCCAACGGATGGCTTGAAATCTCATCTGGCGGGGTAGTTTTTGGTGTTGTTCCTCTTGTTTTCGGCTCTTGTCGTAGCCTCATTCTGAGGTCATAGCGGCGTGTTTTTGGCTAGAATGGATGCAACCGA
>JAPLCR010000030.1:3538-13666 GCA_026392135.1 Armatimonadota bacterium | reverse complement strand
AGTCGTGGATGCACTGTACGACTCCTTCGATGATGATAAGCCTCTGACAACCGAATCTATCATAAAGGCGATACGCAATACCGTTCCGCTTGCAATGACCATGCAGGAGCGTATTGAGGGGTTGAGACAGTGGGCTGAAGAGCGTGCACGCCCAGCCTCTAGTGTACAAAGTGAAGACCTACAGACCATTCGCGAAGAGCTTATCATTCAAAAACATCAGGAGTTGATAGTAGGCACGAGTATAGAAACCCCACTCGCAGCGATAGAAGAGGTCATTCTAGCAGAGCCAGACGAGGATGCAACTCCTTCCATACATGAACCGATAGTGTTGCCTCCCTCATCCTAGTTAACATGAATTAGTAGAGGTGTACTGCTAGCCAAATCGTTTTTATTCCCCTGCTCTTGTCATTCGCCAAGGCAGAGGAGTACTCTGTATTGAACTCTATTGCACTCTTCAAAGTTCGCCAAGAACGAAGCTACTGTAGCACGTATGAAAACCTCTTCCCTCGCTAAGGGGAGGGAGGTGTCGAGAGAGTGGGTACGTAAACCGAAAGAACACAATGCCAGACCGATTTGACTTTTTAGAAATAGGCGATGAGAGACCTCCCGCCCCGACCTTACCCGCCCCAAGCGAGGGCGCGGAGGCGGCGCAGAGTTGGAAACCGCTCAAGCTTCGCGCCGTAGAGGTTATCGGCGACCCTGGCACGGGTGCAGGGCAGTTCTCCTTGCCTACAGGTATTGCGGTAGACCAATGGGGGTCACTCTACGTAGCAGATAGCAACAACCACCGTATACAGCGTATCACTACTGGCGGCGATGTCTACTGTATTGGCAGACCCGGCACGGCAGTCGGTGAGATGTGGAACCCTCACGCCGTTGCCGTAAGCCCGAATGGAGAGTTCTTCTTTGTCGCAGAGTCAGGAACAAACCGCATCCAATGCTTTCGGTTCACGGGGCAGAGCAAGGGGGTAGTCACAGGCTTCAAAAGCCCCATGGGGCTTGCCTTCGACCCCGAAGGAAGGCTCTGGATTGCCGATACAGGAAATGGTCGCCTACTGCGGATGAACGTCCAGAATGGGCAATATGTGGGAGGGTTCGACGGTAAAGCAGGCTTTCAGCGCCCTATCGCTATCGCTATAGACCGATTTCGGCAAATCTACGTCACCTGTAGTGCGACCCAAAGCGTAATTCGTTTCGACCCACAGGGGCGCAAATTATCCAGCCTCACCGATAGGCGTAAACTCTCGTTTCCTACCTCTTGCGCCGTTGACGCGCTCGGTAGAATATACGTCGTCGAATCAGAAGCAAACCGCCTCCATGTCTTCGATAATGAAGGCAACTCGCTTGTCTGCTTTGACCGTCTCAGTACCCGTATGGGTGACCTTAAAGCCCCCACAAGCGTCGCACTAGGACCTAACGGCGAGATATACATCTCCGATACCCAAAACCACCGTATCGTACGACTCGGTTGGGAATAACTCTTCACTCTCTCTTTTTGAGATTAACCGCGAAAAGCATAAGCCTCACCCCAAACCCTGCCCATCTCTGGGCAAGAGGTAACTAAACCAAGAGACATCTCAATAGGTCTGAGGTGATGCCCCTAGAAAGTAGCCGCAGTGAGCATCCGAACTCTCAATCTGATATGGGAAGAGAGAATACGAGGCAGTTACCCTGTGACTGCTTACGCCCTCAGCAACGACGGTAGCCTTACCCGTGCCATTCCGCGCCCTTCGGAAGCGAGGGCTTACGACCTTACACGCATCGGGCTAGAAGGGCAACGCTCTGCAGAGGTTCCTTTCACCGCACAAACTCTCACCGAAATTGAGGTCTCATCAACCTCCAAGTCCTTTTTAGGGATGACTGCAAAGGAGATATATCTCTTTCACAACGGCGTAAAAACGCAGTTCATGGCGGACAAGCACAGCGTCTACATTGATACCGCACTCTCCGCAACGGGAGAGCGTATCGCTCTCGCCTATTCGGATATGGCGGGTATCAGTTTTGAGATTGCGTGTGGGGGGATGGATGGTAAGCTACTCTGGGCGCGAAGTGTCTCAACTTCGCTCAACTGCGTCGCTATCTCCCGTGATGGAGGATACATTACGTATGGCACAGAGGCGGGAGTCATTGCCCTTCTCGACTTTCGACAGCGCGAAAACTGGCAGTTCCTACTGGAAGAGCCTGTCCGTGCCCTCGCCTGCGATGAGACCGGCAAATGTATTCTCTACGGAACGGCGTACGGGAAAGTAGGATGTATTGGAGTTGGCGGCGAACGAACATGGGAAATCCTACTCTCTGGCGAAGTCAACAGTGTTGCGGTAAATGCAGACTGCACAGCGGTTGCGGTCATCACCACAGTGGCAGAGGAGGAGGGCGTATCGCACCTCTACTGCCTTACAGGAGACGGCTCTGTCGCGCTGGATATGCCTTTTCAGAAGCAGTTGGCGGGGCTTTCTGTATCCGCGAACGGACAGTTCTTTGCTACAGGTTTCCGCGATGGAACGGCACAGATCTACGAAGCCCAGCACTCCAACACTACCGAACTCTCCCCACGCATGGTCAGCCGAAACCCGCGACAGGTGGCAGAAGCCCTTATCGCGCAAGAGCAGTGGGAGCAAGCCTGTATAACGCTACGGGACGCTACCACTCAAGACCTCGCCGACCTTGCCCTCTTCGACCTCTATATGAGTGTGTTTAACCGCTGGTTGGAGATTCGTTTTGCTACTGCTCAAACCTACTTTGAGGCGAAAGACTTCGCAAACACCGTTGCCCTCCTCGAAACGATGCACGGCGCGGCTCCCAAACATATACCCATTCTTTCGCTTCTACAACAGGCAAATATGGGGCTTGCACGGCAGTGGATGGAGCACGGGCAGAGCATTGAAAAACAGGGGGATGACGATGGTGCAGAACACGCCTATAAAGTCGTCGCGGGGCTACAGCCCCAGCTTCGAGAGCCTCGCGAACGCCTACAGAACATCCACAAGCGCAGAGTAGTTCATGCCGACCTACAGGCGGACTATCGCCTAAAGAACGGCGATTTTGAGGGCGTGTTAGTCGCACTGGAACGCGCTCAGTCCCTGATTCCTACCGCCGAACGCGCCGAAAAAATCACACAAGCGCAAATCTCGTTAGAGTTCTCTATCGGTATGGAAAACTACAACCAGAAACAGTACCCACAAGCCATTTTCCAGTTTCAGAAGGTTCTCGCAAAAGACCCCAATCACGCTGAAGCAAAACGCCACCTTCAGTATGCACAACGCTTCACGCACGACACCGCCACCGAAACAGTTCAGAACCGCTTCTCTATGTTGGAGTAACTGTCTCTACTCAGATTGACGATACAAACTGTCCCTAGTAGTATATCGGGACCAAGTCGTGACAAAATTCTGAGAGAAGAGCCACTAAAAAATCCCCTCTAAGGCGTGGCTTCCTGCTGTTCCACCGTCACAGGGATAAGCACAATCTTCTGCTTGGCATAGTTGATGGTCGTTCTAAAGTAGCGCAAAAAGTTCACACCTAGAGTGGCGAAAGTTGTATCCATGTCGGCAGGGTTGTCTGGTGAGACGAACACTCCCGTCACCTTGTGTAGCTCCACCTCTCCTACTCTAAGGCTAGGTATAGGAGTCTGAATGACCGCCCCCCGTTGGGTCTTCGTTTTCACCGAGATGGTTTTCTGACCAAGTGTACTTAACTGCTTCCCCACCTCCATTGGAATCAGCGTCCCGACTGTCCCTGTATCCAGAACCGCCTGAAATGGCTTTGCCCCTGCGATATTCACCTTTACCCAGATACGCCCATCCTTAAACGTAAAAGGAATCTGAATGGCTTCCGGCGATTTTGGAAAGGGTGCTTTGGGGTCTTCAAGATAGATTTGCTGATTTGCGTAGTCCAAAGTCACCTGAAAGAGCGAAAGGAACGAGTTCCCAAGCCAACCTACCGGAGCCTGCTGGATGGAGGCAGAGCGGTTCGATAACTGTCCTGCCATATCCAGCGCACCTAGCGAGATATCTGCCACCTTTACCCCATTAAGAGCAAAACTCTTCACGGGCAGTACGGGAGCGTCTTGTTTTCGCCCCATCACGAATAGGGAAAGCACTGTACCCAACTGCTCTATGCGATACTTCTGTGCTATCTGCGGATGTATCGCTCCCTCCCTCATTCCCGTGCTCATTACAAAAAACTCACTCTGCTTTGCCCCGTTAATTTTCACCTCAACGGCGAGAAGCCCTTTCCATCCCGTTGCAGTCAACGTGGTAGGCAGGGTGGAGCCTTGCATGAGAGTGGGAGCGGGGACGGTAGGCTCTGCCGTCTTTTGAGCGAAGGCGGAGTGGACTCCCATGAACAGACTCATGGAGACAATCAGGGCGATTTTCAGGGCATTGTTTGCCAATAGGGTTATCCTTCATACTCGTTGTCTTGCCAGCGAACCTCGTAATCGTCGCGGGGCTGCCAGCCCAAAAGCTGCTTTGCGTGAGCGTTGGAAATCATACCGTGCGGCATATCGGCTTGTATAAGCGTCGGCTCAAAGGGAGAGGGAAGTGTAGGAAGCTCAATGGCACGCCGAATTGCCCTTGCCGAGTCTGTCCACGTCACCGAAAAGTTAATGCTTTGGGTCGTGGAATCGGCGTTAAGGAACTGGCAGTAGTAGAGGGCAGGAATCTCCAAGCCGTAATAGGTCGCAAAAACCTTACAGATCTCTTGACCAAGGTATTTGCTATGCGCGTACAGATTGCGTCCGGGACGTGGGGGAACGTTGCCCGGCGTATCGTACTCAAAGCGGTCTCCGCCCTCTCTGTCCATATTAAACAGCATGGGCCCCGTATGAACCACGCGCCGTATCTTGTGCTTCACTGCCGACTTAACGACGTTGTAAGCCCCTATAGTATTGACGCGGAAAGCCTTCTCAAGGTCAGGACGAACCACCGTGCAGTTCACAATCGAGTCCATGCCTTTACACGCCGCATCCACCTGCTCTGCGTCGCAGACATCCACCACGCCGAATTCGTGCGGAGGCGGAAGCAGGCGGGGCAGTGGAGCCTCCTTGGACTGCCGACCATTGTAACTGGTGATATCGCCAATCGGAATAACATCGGTAAGGCGAAGTTGGAACGACGAACTTAACTCCTCATAAGCAACAGCCGCGACGGGACCTCCAGCACCGAAAACAACTACTTTGTGAATGTTACGAGAGGGAATCGGCTCTTGAGCACCCACTATGTCTTGCCATCGGCGCGGCTCTGCTATAACTTTAGGACTAGCCTCATACTGGGCGCGGAAGTCGTGGACGGGTTCATAACCAATTCGACCTGCGTTTCTGAGGCGGAGTTGTGCGAAGTTTCCGGCGGGCGTGATGTGGTACGTGTGCCAGCCTCGCCATTCGGTGTTTTCTACCGCCTTGAGAGCGCACTTTACGCCCTGTACTGCGTCGTTAATGTGGAGCCAGAGCGGGTCGTAAGACAGTGCCTCCGCCGCTTCTGTCGTGATGAGATGCCCAAAGCGTAAACAGACTCCACGAGCCGCTTGAAAGCGCAGCATCTCATAAGCGGAGAGTTCGGACAGCCAAGGGCAGAGGTGCTCGATAACGGGGCGCGGTTGTGGTCTCCAGTCTTCATCGATTGCCCACTGCGCGGGGAAACTATCAAACAGATCAAGACTGCTTCCCGTTATGAAGTGCCGTATTCCTGCTTCCACCGCCTCGTTGAAAAGGACATAGGTTCCGCGTGTAGCGTACTCAAGCTTGTTCAGCTCATCCCCATTAGGAACGGCAATCGGCGCAAGGTGAAGTACTGCGTCCCTGTCTTGAACGACCTCCCTTGCGAATTCAGGTTGACGAATGTCGCCTACAGAGGTACTAACACCTACAGGAGGAGGCAACGTAAACTCTATATCTACCAGTCGAATAGAGACCTCCGAAGCAAGCGCACTGGCGACGGCACGCGCCAGCATTCCGTCCCCGCCCGTTATCAGTAGTTTCATAAAAAACATACTCCTCTCAAAATCCCCCCTCTACCAGCACGGCGGAGGGGGGATGTATTGTAAAACTTTGGCATGACACAAACGCTTTTCGGATACTACCCCACACTAAATACAGTGGGGCTAGTACGCTAAAGCTACTCCTCGTCTTCAATACTAGGTATTGACATAATCGTGCTAACCGTGCTTTTTTGACGAATACGGCTCTCAATCTCCTCCATCACCTCAGGATGCTCGTCAAGGAAGGTACGCGCATTTTCGCGCCCCTGCCCAAGCCGTGTGTCCCCAAAGGAGAGGTAGGAGCCGCTTTTTGTCAAAACCCCCATATCTACTCCCATGTCAAGCAGGCTACCGGCTCGCGAAATGCCCTTACCAAAGATAATATCGAACTCCGCTTGTTTGAAGGGAGGGGCAACTTTGTTCTTTACGACCTTGACCCTCACACGCGCCCCTACGGGGTCAGTCCCGTTCTTTACAGTCTCAATGCGCCGTACATCAAGGCGCACGGAGGCGTAATACTTGAGGGCAAGCCCGCCGCTAGTCGTCTCAGGGCTACCAAACATCACTCCGATTTTTTGGCGTATCTGGTTAATGAAAATAGCTGAGGTGTTGGTACGGTTGATACTGCCCGCGATTTTACGAAGGGCTTGCGACATTAGGCGGGCGTGAATACCAACATGAGAGTCACCCATGTCGCCCTCCAGCTCCGCTTTGGGAACCAGTGCCGCAACTGAGTCGAGGACAATCACATCTACCGCACTAGAGCGAATAAGCGCGTCCATAATCTCCAGTGCCTCTTCGCCTGTAGTCGGCTGAGAGATAAAGAGGTTATCTGTGTCTACCCCAATGTGGCGGGCATACTCTGGGTCAATCGCGTGCTCTACGTCTATATAGGCACAAATTCCACCCTTTTTCTGTGCTTCCGCAATGGTTTGGAGGGCAATCGTCGTCTTACCAGACGACTCAGTACCGTAGATTTCGGTGATACGTCCGCGGGGAACGCCTCCTATGCCCAGTGCCAAATCGAGGGCTATCGAGCCTGTCGAAATAGCATCGATATTGAGGCGGCTCGATTCACCTAAACGAACAACACTGCCCTTACCGAACTGCTTTTCAATATTACCTAGTGTCATTTCGAGGGCTTTGAGGCGTTTGGGATCTACCGTTGATTCTGTAGCCAATGGTTTATAATCTCCTTGTGTGCGCCCGTAGGCGCGTCTCGTGAGGACGCAGCGACACCCCCATCTGTCGTACCCTCTTCCCTGCTCACGTAGATTTCAGGAAAGCAAAGCGCGTACAGATTTGCCCCTAAGGGCGAGGGCGTGGGTGGCCTCCGGCATCAGTTGTGTTGTATCAAACGACGGCGCGCAAGGCATTTCTACGCACCTATTTGAGACTCCCGTAGGTGGCTCAAAAGCGGAAAGCGGGGCGGAGTTTTATTCCGCCGCATCGCAAAAATTCGTATAGTAGTCTAACAGCTCCTCTAGTTGAAAGGTCTCAGGGTCTTTCAACTCATAGATACTCTCAGGTTCGCCAAAATAGACGTATGGGTTCGGTATAGCGGCTACAGAAACACAGTAGTGAAGATTTCGACGCTCCATCTCTGCGGCGGCAGACAACACGAGGTGCTGTAGTGTAGACATATAAACACCGGGCTTCTCCTCATCAGAGTACCCTTGGCGCGATAAATAGGTCACTAAAAAGAGTGCAAGGGGCATAAGTCGCCCCATTATCAGGTGCTGCTCCATTGGACGTGATCTCAGCACATAGCAGAGCCACCAGTCCGAAAACGACTCGAAAAGCAGAGACCATCTATCTTCATCCGGGATACCTTGGGATTCTGCCAGTGCTTTTTGAAGTTCAAGCCGTGCGCGGTAGTCCTCTTCAGTAGGCTCATAGGGCGGAAGTATTGGGCGTTTCAAAAACTGTTCTCCAAACGTTAAATTTTAGATTTCAAGATGCGGAGGCGCAACATATTCAGAGCGGTTTGCGAGGCGCGAAGCCGCACCGTAGCCCTTCCCCCAATGTAGTTCACCTCATCCACTTCGCAGCCGTCGGGAGAAGCAACGGAGATATAGACCAGACCGACAGGCTTTTGAGGCGTACCGCCGTCAGGTCCTGCTACTCCCGTAATACCCACGCCATAGGTTGTGCCAAAACGTTTTCGCACTCCCTCCGCAAGAGCTTGCGCCACCTCCGCGCTCACTGCACCGTGCGCCTCTATCATTTCAGCGGGAACGCCCACAAGGTCGGTCTTCGCGGCATTGCTATAGACGACTGCGCCTCCCATAAAGACAGTAGAGCTACCCGAAATATCCGTTATCCGTTGTGAGAGGAGACCGCCCGTACAGCTTTCAGCAGTGGAGAGGGTCTCGCTCCGCTCTGCAAGCAGTTTCACGACTGCCTTCTCAATCGGGTCATCCCCCTCTGCGTAGATAGCACTCCCCAGCCGCTCATAGATAAGTTTGGCTCTCTCTTCAATGAGCGCATCGGCTTCTTCAACGGTATCCGATTTCGCTGTGACGCGGAGATGTACCTCCCCTACTTTTGCGTAAGGTGCAACAGAGGGGTTCGCGTCAAACATTAGGTCTTTCACTATCTCCTCAACGAGGCTCTCTCCTACTCCGGCAATACGTAGAACTTTCGAGCGTATTGTACCAATGTTTCCTGTTTTTCGGCGTAAGTAGGGAGCAACAAAGTTGTCTACCATCGGGATAAACTCGTTGGGAGGACCCGGCAAGGCAATGCCCACTTTACCGCCCTTCTCGAAGAGTAGTCCGGGAGCAGTTCCGTTAGGGTTCTCAATAGCACGTCCATCCGTAGGAACCATCGCTTGACGCAGGTTGCTTTCGAGAACGGGCATACCTCGCTTTGTGAAGAACTTGCGAAGCCCCTCCGCAATATCGTCGTTCAGATGCAAGGTGTCGTCAAATGCGAGAGCGAGTCCGTCTCGTGTGATGTCGTCCATCGTGGGACCCAGCCCCCCAATAGTGATAACGAGGTCGGAGGATTCTAGGGCAGAACGTAGTGCCGCAAGCAGCCTGTCCATGTTATCTCCTACCGTTACACGACGATAGACACTAACACCTAAATCCGACAGGACACGCGCAAGATAGGCGGCATTAGTATCTACTATCTGCCCTAGAAGTAGTTCCGTCCCTACTGAGAGTATTTCTGCTCGCAAATCGCTACGACCTCCCCAATAATATACAAAACTATACCACTTTTTGATTCTATATCGCAAGCCTCATTTTCACTAAAATTCACATCGCGTCTGATACCACTCTCGAATCTTCTCAGGAGAAGCCTCCCCCACCACATAAAAAGACCCGCTTACGAGAAGCAGGTCGGTTGGCAGTAGGTCGTTCAATGCGGCGTGAACTGCCGCCTCTACAGTCCCGCAGTCACGTACATCTTCTACAAAAGGTTGGGCGATATTACTTAGCTCAGAGGACGGAAGGGCGCGTCGCCAGTCTGCCTGACACGCATAGAGCGTCGAAACACCCCCTGCGAGCGCAGAGAGTATGCCCTCTGGTGCGTGCCCCGTCATTATCCCCATAACGAAGAGAGTGCGTTTTATGCGTCTTTCGCGTCGAATTGTGTCTAACGCACCGCGCAGGGCTTGTCCTGCCATCTCATTGTGCGCCCCATCCAAAACCACCATAGCATCATTAGGGAGCGTAAACATCTCGAAGCGTCCGGGCAGCCGCGTGTTTTCTAACCCGCGTTGCACCGCACTCTCCGCTAATGTCCCTCCGCAAAGTGTTACCGCGCACTCGGCAAGTGCCACCGCAAGTGCTGCGTTCTCCCTCTGATACTTCCCAACCAACCCAACCCGCAAATCAGAGTAGCTGTGCAGGGCGGTAGTGATATTCAGGTTTGCGATCTGCTCCCCCTCTAAACTATCGGCATTCAGACTCCAATAGACTTGCCCGCACTCAGGGCTTTCGGCTACGCCCTCAATGAGTTGAGTGAGAGGCACATTCATACAGCCTGCTCTCTCACGAATAACGCTTAGAGCCTCCTCATTGTGCGTTGCGGTAAAGAGAGGAATCCCTTGCTTTAGGATACCCGCCTTCTCAAACGCGATTTTGGCGTGGGTATCACCGAGTATGTCGGTATGGTCTAGCCCGATATTCGTAATGGCGGTAA